>JAVXNW010000013.1:0-35129 GCA_036645575.1 Clostridia bacterium
ATCTCCTCGACGTTGGCCGATGTCGACCTGGCCGTCATCAACGGCAACTTCGCGCTTGACGCGGGCCTAAGCCCGGCGACCGACGCCATCTTCCTCGAGGCGTCCGACTCCGACGCGGGCAAGCTCTACACCAACTACGTCGTGGTTCGCCCCGAGGACAAGGACGCCAAGTGGGTCGAAGACCTGCGCAGCGTGATCTGCTCCAAAAAGGTGTCCGACTACATCCTGACCAGCGACCAGTACAAAGGCGCGGTCATCCCGGCATTCACCGCCGAATAAACCTTGCGCGTTTTCGCTAAAACGGGAGGGGAAGCTCAACGCTTCCCCTCCCATTTTGTCTTGGCGCAGCGCATTCGGCGCTTGTGCGCGGCTTGATTTACGCTATTGCACCTCTTCGCGGTTCTTCTCGTACAGGATTCGAAGGCCCTTGAGCGTCAGCACGCCGTCCAGCACGTCGATCATGTCGGTTTCACCGGACACCAGCAGCGCCATGCCGCCGGTCGCGATCACCTTGGCGTCGGGCGCGCCCAATTCTTCCTTCATTCGGCGAATCAGGTAGGTGACCACGCCCACGTGACCAAATACGATGCCGGACTGCAGGTTCGCAATGGTGTTTCGTCCGATCACGCTTTCCGGCCGGTGCAGTTCAAACCGGGGCAGCTTGGCGGTCTGCTCCACCAGCGCCTCGGCCGACAGCTTGATGCCGGGGCAGATCGCGCCGCCCAGAAACTCGCCCTTCTTGGAGACCACGCCAAAGGAGGTCGCCGTGCCAAAGTCGATGAAGATGCACGGGCCGCCGTACAGTTCATACGCCGCGACCGCGTTGGCGATCCGGTCAGAGCCCAGATCCCGCGCGTTCTCATATTTGATGTTGACGCCGGTCTTGATGCCCGGTCCGATCATCATGGGCGTCTTGTGCAGGTAGTTTCGGCACATGTGATCGATCGTGAAGTTGATCGGGGGCACCACCGAGGAGATGACCACGCCGCTCACGTCCTCGATCTTGCGGCCGTTGTAGGCAAACAAGTTGACCATGAGCATTCCGTACTCGTCCGAGGACATGTTCCGGTTGGTCGCGATGCGCCAGTAGTTGAGCATCTCCTCGCCCTCAAAGAGCGCGGTCTTGATGTTGGTGTTGCCGATATCCATCGTCAGAATCATCTGCTTAATCTCCTAATTTTGTATGATAACCGATCGGCTACCGTTTTGCCTTCACCTTCCAAAGTGCCGCCACAATCGGCGTAACCGTGAGCGCCGCGACAATCGCCTCGCTGCCCCCAACGATCAGGCCAGTTCCCCCGATGATGCCCAACAGCTTTGCGTTGTCCAGCCCCGTCACCGTGTAAAAGAGCAGCATCATGCCCAGATACAGGACCGTATTGGTGACCGAGCCCGCGATTGCGGCAAGCGGAAGCGCCTTGTAGACCCGCTCTTCCCCGTGCGCCGCCAGGCGGTACACGCCCCAAGCGACGACCGGCACCATCAGGCGCGGCACCAGGCACAGCGTGAGCGCGAGCAGCGGACTGCGCGCCACCAGCGGCGCGGCCAGCGCCGAGGGCGGCGTGAGCGATAGCCCCACTGCCGAAAGCGCGCTTACCACGCCAAAGCACGCGCCCAAGAGCAGCCCGGAACGAAGCCCCAGCAGCACGGTGCCCACGATGACCGGCACGCACAGGATGGTGACGTTGATAAATCCCAGTGGGATCATCCCGAGCGGCGTCAAGCCAAGGAGCAGGACAAGGGCCAGAAACAGTGCGGTCATGGTCATGGAAAAGGGATTCTTCTTCATAAAATGAGTTCCTCCGTTCGAGTTCTTTTTGGATACCCGACGATATTGGGCGGGGGTTCCGTTCTCCCGGTTCGACTCCGAAGATGTCGACCGTCGCCTATTATAGCGACTCGCGCGCGCGCAAGCCATCACGCGCGCGTAAAGCTTTTATTCACCCTTGCTCCGCCATGCCGATGGGGCTGCCTTTTCAAGACGCGAAGCGCAGTGCGCCTTCTGGGCGCGCTGCGAGAAAGATCCTTCGCGGCGCGAAGGGCGCGGACGGCGCGGAGGTGGCGCGAAATGCAGCCACCTCCGCGTGCGGGATTTAATCAGCGCTTCCCTAGGGAAGCGCTGATTAAAGAACGTGCGCGATGACGAGCTGAATTTTCGCCAGATTCGTCCCGCAAAAGCCGAAGGCGTAGCGGAACTACGTCAAGGATTTTGCAGGACGGAGATGGCGGAAATGCAGCCGCCAGCGCGTGCGGGATTTATTCAGCGCTTCCCTAGACGGGCGGGTCGCTTGATTCTTTGCGGCTTTCCGCGCGGGCAATCTGGCGCTCGTGCATGGCGCCCAAGTCGTGCCGCGCGCGGATGGCGCGAAATATCCGGCCGACCGTGTCCTCGAGTTCGCTCTTTTCCCGGTAGTCGGCGACCAGCGCAAAGTCGGCTCGCTTCTGCATCAGCATATTGTCGGCCGACCGGCTTTCCTCAGGCGTATGCACCGCGATCGAATAGCCGCCCTTGAGTCGGGTCAGCTTCATGCAGGGCACGTCGGTCAGGCCGTCGCCCAGGTAGATCATGTTGGTAAAGGGCACGTGCCGATCCTGTTCAGGCGTAAAGCGGTTGAGATCGTGGTCGTTGGTCACGTCCAGAATGCCCTTGTTGATGCGGAACAGGTACTGTGTCTTGCTGGTGTAGTTGACCGCGGTCGCGGGCCACACGGCGTGGCCATCGCCGTCATAGACGTAGGATGCGGCGAAGACCTCGGTAAAATACGGCGCAATGCGCGAACCTGCGATGATCTCCTTGAGTCCGGAGGAGATGATGTAGTGCTCGACTTCAACCCCCGCCGCGCGCCCAATCGCGTTGATGCGGTCAAACCAGCTCTCCACGCCCGGAAAAAAGGCGATGTTCTCGCCCAGTGCGCGCAGCGTGTCGCGCGTGAGCGCAAGCCGCCCGCTCGCCACCTGCTGCATGCGAAACATGTACGAAAGCACGCCGTCCATCTGGTTTTCAACGGCGCACCGGCGGCACGATGCCCAAAACTCGTCCGGCTCCACGTTGAGCCCGGGCAAAAAGCTGTACTCCTGCATGTCGCGCGGCGAAAGCGTGTGGTCAAAATCGTAGATCAGCGCCGCAATGGGTATTTCACGCATGGCTTCACGCCCCTTTCCCTGTGATAAAAAGGGAGGCTGCGCGATGACAGCCCCCCCTTGACAGAACCCTATGCAGTTTATGCCGCAGCGTCAGTTCCCATTTCGCCCGGCGCCGGGGTCGCCTTGGCGTCGGTGCGAACCGCGTCCTCGGCATAGATCGCTTCCTGCACTTCCGGGGTCGCAATGCCGTCTTGCGCAAAGCCGGCCCGCTTCTGGAACTGCTTGACGGTGGTCACAGTGATGCTTCCGTACTTTCCATCGACAACGCCGGTGTACCAGCCCAGCTCCTTGAGGCGCAGCTGAAGCTCCTTGACCTCGATCGACTTGTTGCCCCGCTTGAGCGTCGCATACTTGCTGGGCTCGGGCGTCGGCGCGGGCGGCGGAGTCGCCATGGAATCGACGACGCCGGTGATGACCGCCTTGAGGTCGGCAAGCGATGTCGCGTTTTCAAGGCGCGTGATGTAGTTGTTGATGATGAACCACTGGTTCTTCGAGTCGTCAGAGAGCGAGGAAAGCGACGGGTCGTTCGCGCCCAGCACCGCCATGGCGTCGGTCAGCGTCGCCGCGTCGATCGACTTCTGTATCGCGAGCAGGGTATCGATGAACTTCGTATCGTTCTCGAGCGGCTTTTCGGGCAGCAATGCCTTGATGCCCGCGGCATCTTGCGTCTGCTTGTCCACAAGCTTGCTAGCCGTCGGGTCATCGCGCACGATTTTGACCACGTCGGTGCGGTAGCTGTCGGTCGCGTGCGACTTGATCAGCTGAACGCCCGTCTCAAATAAATCCTTGCTCACGCCCTCGACCGGGGACTTGGGCTGTGTCATGAAGGCCAGGTAGACGACGCCCGCCGCGATCAACACGACGATCAACAGCGCGATCAAAACGCGGACGATCCACTTTTTGCCCGACTTGCCCTCCTTGCGCGCGGGGCGCGCCTTGGCGGCCTTGGCCGGGCGAATCGCCTCTTCTTCGTCCTCCGCGTTCTCGATCGGCTCGGATTCGCCTTCAAGGGAAGACGCGGGCGCGTCCTCCGTTTCGTCCTGCGCGCCGCGCTTTTTGCGGGCGCGGCTCTTCATGGCCTCCATGCGCTGCATGTAGCTCTCGACCTCAGGACTGATGCCGGTCTTCTTGATCGGCTTGATCGGCGACACCTTGATGTCCAATTCCTTTTCGAGAATCCGCTTGGCCTGATCGGGTTCCGGCGCGTCCTCGGGCACTTCCTCCAGCTTTTGAATGGACTCGCGCTGGCGCTTGGTGGGCGTCCCTTCGCGCACGACAAAGGTGGGCGTTTGCGCCTCGTCCTCATCCTCGGGCGATTGCCGCGCATCCGTCCCTTCGCGTGGTTCTTCCGCCTGCGCGGCCGCTTCTTCGTCCTCGTCCTTTTCTTCCTCGGCCTCAGACTTGGCCTCCACCAACACCGGCCGATAGGCGGTGCGTGAATAGACGTCCTCGCCCGGCGCCATCTCGCCGGTATAGCTCGTCTTGGTATAGGGCGTATAGCGCGCGACATTTTCTCGCGCCTTTCCTTCGCCCCCCTCGGGTTCAAACTTGGGCTGCACCGAGGTATGCCCGCTCATCCGACTGTCGCCCACCGCAAAGCCGCAGTGCGGACAGGTGTCCTTGGACGGATCGAGCGTCTTGCCACATCTGCTGCAAAACATAAACCAACCTCCTAAATGGAGTTTATATATAGTATGATTTTATCCTTTATTGGCGCATTCGTCAAGTGAAAATGAATGAAATGCGCCCATTCGAGCCTATCCGCGCAAAATTCTCCCGTTTCGACACGGTTTCACCCCATCGGATTGGCCGGAATGACCCCCGGAATGGTCTCGGGCGCCACTTCCTCGCCCGCTTGCGCGTCCTTTTCTACCGTTTCGACCGGCGCGGGCGCCACGCTTGGCGCGGGTGCGGGCGTCGCAAGGCCGTAGGTGTGGGCGATCGGCGCATCGGGAACGATGTAGTCGTCGCCCGCGCGCGTGCCAATGTAGTAGGTCATGCCGGCGACCATGACGGCCACGCTGATCAGCGATATCCACACCTTGCCGCGCGTCGGGCAGGTGGCGCGTCCCCACAACAAGATCAGCCCAACCGGCGGAAGCAGAACGCAAAGCAGCAACGTAAGTAGCATCTTGTGGCTGGGCTTTTTTCTTCCCGGCACCTTAAAATTGGGCACATACGCATCACGCATAGACGCACACCTCCGCATCCATTATAGCATCCCCCGCGCGCCATCTCAACCCCGCGCGAAAACTCGATCCCGTTTCGGCGCTTCTTTGGCGCATACATTGCGTCAATGGTTCCGTCCGGGCGCAATCCAGCTTACGCCAGCGTCACCGCGTCCTTGCCAAGCAGCGCGCACAGCGCGTCCCGATCGAATTGATCGCTCACCCACAGGTTGTGCGGCGCATTTTCGGCATGCGCCTCACTTCCGATCACAAACACCACCGGGATCGGGCCGGGCGTCGCCATGATGAGGCGCGCGACCTGCTCGCGCTGCGCGCGCTCGCTCAGGCGCAAAGAGAGCGTCTTGCTCGCCTTTTCCGGCGCATGGCTGCGAAAGGGGCGTCCCCGCATGGATGGGGGCAGCGTGGATTCGTCAAAGGGCAGCGGGGCCTCGCGCGGCGCGCGCCGACCGGAATTTCCCGCAGAATCATTCGCGCTGGGCGCTGGGCTTCCCGCAGAATCATTCGCGGTAGATGCTGGGCTTCCCGCAGAATCATTCGCGGTAGATGCTTGGCTTCCCGCAGAATCGTTTGCGCCGGATGCCGCGTTTCCCGCGAAATCATTTTTGGCCGAGCGCCTTGTGAAGCGGCGATCCGGCGCGCCAAGCGTCCCAGCCTCGCCAAGCGGGCGCACCGTGTCGAGCAGCAGTTTGGGCGCGTCGTCCTCGCGCACGGACAGTTTTCCGCCCAGCAGCACCGCCCGATCGACCTCTAGCTCGGCGCCCAGCGACTCGTACACGCGCGGAAAAACCAGCGCCTCGGTCACGCCGTACAGGTCTTCCAGCTGGACAAAGGCCATCATATTGCCCGCGCGCGTCGCCTTGAGCCGCTTTTCGGTGATCAGCCCGCCCATCGTCACATAGGTCCCGTCCATCGAAAGGCCGTGATCCGGCTCCTCCGCGAGCGCGGAAATGGTTCGATAGTTGACCTGAAGCGCCTCGAGCGCCTCTTGGTATTCGTCGAGCGGATGGCCGGAGATGTACACGCCGGTCATCTCCTTCTCCATGGCCAGCAGCGCCCGGGGCGGGATGGGCGCAACGCGCGGAAGCGGGGGCTTGGGCGCGTCGATCTCGCTTGCCGCGTCCAGTCCAAAAAGCGACATCTGCCCCTCGATCGTGTTCTTCTTCGCGCGCGCGGCGGCGTCCATCGCCCCCTCGAACGCCGCGATCTTCTGCGCGCGATGCCCCGGCAGCGCGTCCAGCGCGCCCGCGCGGATCAGGCTCTCGACCGCCTTTTTGTTGATCGCGCCCGACGTCGTCCGGTCGATGAAGTCGTACAGGTCCTTGTAGGGGCCGTCGCGCGCGATGCCCTGGGTGATCTCGCAGATCGCGCCGTGCCCCACGTTCTTGACCGCGCCTAAGCCAAAGCGGATCGCCTTTTGCGCAACGTCCACCGAGAACTTTTCCTGCGAGCGGTTGACGTCGGGCGGCAGCACTTGCAGGCCGATCTTGCGGCAGTACTGGATGTAGAACGCCACCTTTTCGGTGTTTCCAGTCACGGAATTCATGAGCGCCGCCATGAACTCGGTCGGGTAGTGCGCCTTGAGCCAGGCGGTCTGCACGGCGACCACGCCGTAGGCGGCGGCGTGCGACTTGTTAAAGGCGTAGCTGGCAAACGCGGTCATCTCTTCAAAGAGCTGCTCCGCCGCCCGCTCGCTGACGCCGTTTGCGACCGCGCCCGGCACTTCGATGGTTCCGTCTTCCGAAACCTTGCCATGGATAAAGTATTCCTTTTCCTTGGCCATCACGTCGTGCTTTTTCTTGGACATGGCGCGCCGAACCAGATCGCTTCGGCCGAGCGAATACCCGCCCAACTCGCGCACGATCTGCATGACCTGCTCTTGGTACACCATGCACCCGTAGGTCACGTCCAGTATCGGCTTAAGCTTTGGGTCTAAATACTTGACCGAAGAGGGGTCTTGCTTGCCCGCAATGTAGCGCGGTATGGACTCCATCGGGCCCGGCCGATACAGCGATATCGCCGCGATGATGTCCTCGAAGTTCTCCGGCTTCATGTTGGCAAGGAACGTGCGCATGCCGCTTGACTCGAGCTGGAAGATGCCGTCGGTGTCGCCCGCGGCGATCATCCGATAGACCGCCGGGTCGTCAAGGGGGATCTGCTCGGGCGTCATTTGGGGGCCGCCGCCAAGCGTGATCAGCTTTAGGCTGTCGCCGATCACGGTGAGCGTTCGAAGCCCCAGAAAGTCCATCTTGAGAAGCCCCAAGTGCTCGAGGGTGCCCATCGGGTACTGCGTCGTGATCACGTCGTCGTTTCTTTGAAGCGGCACGTAATCGGATACCGGGCTTGACGTGATCAGCACGCCCGCCGCGTGCGTGGACGCGTGGCGCGGCATTCCCTCGAGTTTTTTCCCGGTGTCGATCAACTTTTGCACCTGCGGGTCGCTTTCGTAGGCGCCGCGCAGTTCCTTGCTCTGCTCAAGCGCCTTGTCAAGCGTCATGTCCAGGGCGAACGGCACCATCTTGGCGACGGCGTCCACCTCCTGATAGGCCATGCCCAGCACGCGCCCCACGTCGCGCAGCGCCGCCTTGGCCGCCATCGTGCCAAAGGTGATGATCTGGGCGACGTGGTCAGACCCGTAGCGCCTGGCGACGTAGTCGATCACCTCGCCCCGCCGCTCGTAGTCAAAGTCGATGTCTAGATCCGGCATGGACACGCGCTCGGGGTTCAAAAAGCGTTCAAACAGCAAGTTGTATTTGAGCGGATCGATCGAGGTGATGCCAAGGCTGTAGGCGACGATCGAGCCTGCGCCGCTTCCGCGCCCGGGGCCCACCAAAATGCCATTGTCGCGCGCGTATTTGATGAAATCCCACACGATCAGGAAGTAATCGACAAACCCCATCGACTCGATCACGTGCAGCTCGTAGTCAAGGCGCTCCTTGGCGTCTTGGCGCTGCGCGGGATAGCGCCCGGCAAGCCCCTGCTCGCACAGCGTGCGCAACAGCGTCCCGGCGTCCTGCCCCGCTTCAAGCGGAAAGCGCGGCAGGTGCCGCGTGTGAAAGTCAAAGTCCACTTGGCAGCGCGCGGCGATCTTGGCGGTGTTTTCAATCGCGTCGTCAAAGTCCGGGAACCGCTCCCGCATCTCCTCCTCGCTGCGCACAAACAGTTGGTCGGTCTTCATCTGCATCCGGTTTTCGTCGAGCAGCGTCTTTCCGGTCTGGATGCACATGAGCACCTCTTGCGCCTGCGCGTCCTCGCGGGCGAGGTAGTGACAGTCGTTTGTGAGCACCATGGGCAGGTTCATCTCGCGCGCGAGCTTGATCAGCCCCGGCAGCACCTGCCGCTCCTCGGCAAGGCCGTGATCCTGCAACTCCACGAAGAAATTGTCCTTGCCAAATATGTCCACGTACTTTTTCGCCATCTCGCGCGCCTTGTCCGGCTGCCCGTTGAGCAGCGCCTTGGGCAGATCGCCCGACAGGCACGCGGACAGGCAGATCAGCCCCTCGGAATATTTTTCGAGCATTTTATAGTCTACGCGCGGCTTGTAGTAAAACCCGCGCACAAACGCCTCGCTGTTGAGCTTGCACAGGTTGTGGTAGCCCACCATGTTTTCGCACAACAAAATCAGGTGGCTGTAGTCGCGCTTGGCGCTTGACTTGTCGTCCATATCCGGACACACGTACATCTCGCACCCGATCACCGGGTGTAGCCCCGCCGCCGTGAGCTTTTCATAAAATTCCACCACGCCGTACATCGCGCCGTGGTCGGTGATCGCGCAGGCCGTCTGCCCCAGTTCCTTGAGCTTTTCGACCAGCCGATCGATGACGCACGCGCCGTCGAGCAGGCTGTATTGGGTATGCAAATGCAGGTGAACAAATGAACTCATGGTTTCGCCTCGTCCGCGCCGCCCGCGCTTAATTTTTTTCTGTCATTATTATAGCACATGTGGTACAATGAAACAAATCGATCGAGAAGGAAGACTTGATGATGAAAAAGAAATCCAGCTGGTTGCTTGCGATCATTGTTTTAATCCTTGGCGTTTTTTTCGGGAAGGACGCGCTGCTTCCGTCAAAGCCCGCGCCGCCCCCGCGCGCCGCGACAGACGCGGCGGCGGACGCGCGCGCGTATGACCAATCCCTAAAGCAGGAGGCCGACCGCGCGGGCGAAGACGACCGCGCGGACGCAACCGAGCGCGCGGGCGAAGGTCACCGCGCGACCGATTCCCCCAAGATCGAGGAGGACGGTTGGTACGACCAGAAGGACGACGTGGTGCAATACCTGCGCGTCTACAAGCGCCTCCCGGACAACTTCATCACGAAAAAGGACGCGGAAAAATTGGGCTGGGACAACCACAAGGTGACCCTTGACATGGTTGCGCCCGGAAAGTCCATCGGCGGCAGCCACTTTGGCAATTACGAGGATCAACTGCCCAAGGCGAAGGGGCGCAGTTGGCGCGAGTGCGACATCGACGCCTCAAACGGCCGGCGCGGCATCAAGCGCATCGTCTACTCAAGCGACGGGCTGATCTATTACACGGGCAATCACTACAAGACGTTTGAAAGGGTTGACTGAGATGGAGTACCTGTGCTTAAACCCGCGGGTGATGGACACCCTCGAAAAGCTCCACGAGCACCTGCTAGACGCACTCGGTTTTTCGGTTGATTACGGCATGAACCTAGACGCACTGTATGACGAAATGACGACGCTGTTTGAGCCGGTGTCGATCCTGTGCCTGCGCTTTGAGAAAGATGGCCGGCCTCTCTATCCCCACGCGGAGCCGTTTTACCGCGTGCTTTTGGACGCCGCGCGGGAGAACCCATGCCTGCGCGTCGAAGTGGAGACCCTTCCCGCAGGATAATCTTAACCGAAGCCTTGCGCGCGCCCGATTGACACCGGAATGTTTGCGGCGTTACAATAAGGTTTGGCTTTTATGCTAACTTAGGAGGAAACCCTTCATGCAACACCCGGAACTCAAGCGCGAGACGGAGCGCAGGCGCACTTTCGCCATCATTTCGCACCCTGACGCGGGCAAGACGACGCTGACGGAAAAGCTGCTCTTGTACGGCGGCGCGATTCGCCAAGCCGGCTCGGTCAAGGCGCGCAAGGCCGCGCACCACGCGACCAGCGACTGGATGGAGATTGAAAAGCAGCGCGGCATTTCCGTCACCTCCTCGGCGATGATGTTCGACTTTAACGGCTATCGCATCAACATTCTGGACACCCCCGGCCATCAGGATTTCTCCGAGGACACCTACCGCACGCTGGTTGCGGCGGACTCCGCGGTGATGCTGATTGACTGTGCCAAGGGCGTCGAGGAGCAGACGGTGAAGCTGTTTAAGGTGTGCCGCCTTCGCTCGATTCCGATATTCACCTTTGTCAACAAGCTTGACCGCGCGGGCAAGGACCCGTTTGCGCTCATGGAGGAACTGGAGCAAGTGCTGGGCATCCGCTCCTGTCCGGTCAACTGGCCGATCGGCATCCATGGCGACTTCAAGGGCGTATTCTACCGCGACACGCGCATGGTGGAATTGTACGGCGGCGGCGACCATGGGCAAAGGCAGGTTGACGTGCGCAGAATTGCGCTGGACGACCCGATTCTGCCCACGGTATTGGGCAAGGGTTATTGCGATAAGTTGATGGAGGACGTCGAGTTGCTTGACGTCGCGGGCGATCCGTTCAACCTCGAGATGATCCTGACCGGGCAATTGACGCCGATGTTTTTCGGCTCCGCCTCCAACAACTTTGGCGTCGAATCCTTTCTGGAGCGCTTTTTGAGCTACACCAAGTCGCCCACGCCCCGCGAATCCGACTGTGGGATCATCGAGCCGACCGACGAAAAGTTCACCGGCTTCATCTTCAAGATTCAAGCCAACATGAACCCCGCCCACCGCGACCGACTGGCGTTTCTGCGCATCTGCTCGGGCGTGTTCGAAAAGGGCATGTCGGTGTGGCATTCGGGCAGCGGCAAGATCATCGCGCTCAAGCAGCCGCAGCAGTTCATGGCGCAGGAGCACGAGGCGGTCGAAACCGCCTACCCGGGCGACATCATCGGGCTTTTCGACCCTGGGATATTCGGCCTAGGCGACACGCTGGCAACGGGCGATCCGATCCGGTATTCCGGCATTCCGCTGTTCGCGCCGGAGTTTTTCTGCCGCGTCGGCCCGATCGACTCGATGAAGCGCAAGCAGTTCTTAAAGGGCGTATCGCAGCTTTCGCAGGAGGGCGCGATTCAGACCTTCAAGCGTCCCAACATCGGGCGCGAGGAGATGATCGCGGGCGTGGTGGGCGTTCTCCAGATGGAAGTGCTGGAGGAGCGCTTAAAGAGCGAATACGGCGTTGAGATCACGCGCGAGTCGCTCCCCTACCGGTTCGTCCGGTGGGTGGACAAGACGCCCAAGCCGCTTGACCGCCTGCGCCTGACATCGACCACCGCCCCCGCCATCGACCGCGCGGGTCGCGACGTATTGCTATTTGAAAACGAGTGGAGCATCCGCCTTGCCACCGAAAACAACGCGGGGCTTGTGCTCAAGGAAACCGCCGAGCGCACCCAAGCGGACGTGCTGAGCTGATAAAAAGGACCGATTATACGGCCTTGACCATATAAAGGAGACTTGCATTTGAATATCACACGGACAGATCTACGCAACGTTGCCATCATCGCCCACGTCGATCATGGCAAGACCACGCTCGTTGACGAAATGCTCAAGCAGGGCGGCGTGTTCCGCGAAAACCAGCAGGTGGCCGACCGCGTCATGGACTCCAACGACCTTGAGCGCGAGCGCGGCATCACCATCCTCTCCAAGAACACGGCGGTACACTACAACGGCGTCAAGATCAACATCGTCGACACGCCCGGCCACGCGGACTTCTCCGGCGAAGTCGAGCGCGTTCTCAAGATGGTGGGCGGCGTCGTGCTCTTGGTTGACTCGTTCGAAGGGCCCATGCCGCAGACCCGCTTTGTCCTCAAAAAGGCGCTTGAACTGTCGCTTCCGGTCGTGATCGTGGTCAACAAGACCGATCGCCCGGACGCCCGGTGCGCCGAAGTCGTCGATGAGACGCTCGAATTGCTGCTCGAGCTGGACGCGACCAACGAGCAGTTGGACAGCCCGGTCGTCTTTGCGTCCGGCCGCGCCGGCACCGCGTCGCTCGATTGGCAGGTGCCCGGCACCGACCTGCGCCCGCTCTTTGACGCGATCCTCGAGCACATCCCCGGCCCCACGGGCGACCCCGAAGCGCCGCTTCAGCTGCTGATCTCGACGCTTGACTACAACGACTATGTGGGCCGGATCGGCGTAGGGCGCGTGGAGCGCGGCGCCATCAAGGCGGGCCAGATGGCCGTTCGCTGCACCTACAACAACGACACCGTCTCCATGCCCACGCGCCTGGGCGGGCTGTTCATGTACGACGGCCTCAAGCGCGTGCCGGCGGAGCTTGCGCAGATGGGCGACATCGTCGCCGTGAGCGGATTTGACGATATGTCGATCGGCGACACGCTCTGCCAGGTCGACGCGGTGCAGCCGCTTCCCTTCATCAAGATCGACGAACCCACGGTGTCGATGACATTCTGCGTAAACGACAGCCCCTTTGCGGGCAAGGAAGGCCAGTTTGTCACCTCGCGCCACCTGCGCGCGCGCCTGGTCAAGGAGATGCAGACGGACGTGTCGCTGCGCGTTGAAGATACGCAGACCACCGACGCGTTCCGCGTGTCCGGTCGCGGCGAATTGCACCTGTCGATCCTCATTGAGAACATGCGCCGCCAGGGCTACGAATTTGCGGTCACCAAGCCGATGGTGTTGTACAAGACGATCGAGGGCGAGCTGTGCGAGCCGATGGAGAAGGTGGTCTGCGATGTTCCGAGCGAATACGTGGGCACCGTCATCGACAAGTTGAGCCGCCGCCACGGCACCCTCCTGGCGATCCACGGCGACGACCGCTCGCGCCTCGAGTTCTCGATTCCCTCGCGCGGCCTGTTCGGCTATCGCCCGGAATTTTTGACCGATACGCGCGGCGAAGGCGTAATGAACGCCATATTCGACGGGTATGAGCCCTACAAGGGCGACATTCCGACCCGCGTCGCGGGTTCGCTCGTGGCCTCGGAGACCGGCGACACCACCAACTACGCCATGTTCTACATTCAGGATCGCGGCGAGTTGTTTGTCATGCCGGGCAGCACGGTGTACTGCGGCATGGTGGTGGGCGTCAGCGCCCGTCCGGGCGACATCGACGTAAACGTCTGCAAGAAAAAGCACCTGACCTCGGTGCGCAACTCGGCCGGCGCGGAAGAAACCTACCGCGTGACCAACTTGCACATCCCGACGCTTGAGGAATCACTGGAACTGATCGACGACGACGAGCTGGTCGAGATCACGCCCAAGTCGATTCGCATGCGAAAGCGCATTCTGGATACCGAACGCCGAAAGAAGTCGCTCAATAGAAAGTAACGCCATGCACATTACACAGCTTGAGTTGGAGTGCTTTCGCAACTATGCCCGGGCGCAGTTTTGCCCCTGCCCGGGCATTACGGTGCTCTATGGCGACAACGCGCAGGGAAAGACCGCTCTTTTAGAGGCGGTCTATTTGTCGTCCACCGGACGCTCGCACCGAACGCCGCGCGACCGCGAGCTGATCATGTGGGATCAGCCGATCGCGCGCGTGCGGGTCGTGGCCGAGCGGCGCGACGGCAGCCACGAAGTCGAGATCGCGCTCAGCCGAACCGAGCGCAAGACCATCAAGGTGTCGGGAAACCCCATCGGACGATCGGGCGAACTGATGGGGCATGTGACGAGCGTGTTGTTCGCGCCCGAGGACTTGTCGATCGTCAAGGACGGCCCGGCGGAGCGCCGCCGCTTCATCGACATGGAGCTTAGCCAGATCAAACCCGCCTACTACTACCAGTTGCAGCGCTACAGCCGCGCGCTATCTCAGCGCGCGCGCCTTTTAAAGGAGGCGATTGCGCGCCCCTCATTGTGCGCGACCATCCCGATGTGGGATGAACAGTTGGCGTTAAGCGGCGCCAAGATCATCGAGTACCGGCGCGCCTTTGTCGAAAAGCTGGGCGCGCACGCGCAAAAGATACACTGCGGCCTGTCCGCCGGACGCGAAAAACTTGACGTGCGCTATCAGTGCACGATTGCCTCCACCGAAAGCGGCGCGCAGCTGTCAGACGCCCTGTATCAGGCGCTTGAAAAGGCGCGCCCCAGCGACGAGCGCCGCCTGATTACATCGGTCGGCCCGCACCGCGACGACCTCGCGCTCCTGCTAAACGGCGTGGACGCGCGCATGTACGGCTCCCAAGGCCAGCAGCGCTCCTGCGCGCTCTCGCTCAAGCTGTCGGAGCTTTCGGTCATGCGCGAGGAGACAGGCGAGGCCCCGATCCTGATGCTCGACGACGTGATGAGCGAACTTGACCCCACGCGCAGGCGGCAGCTGCTCGAGACGCTTGAAGGCGTCCAGACGCTCATCACCTGCACCGACCCCAGCGACCTGGCCGGCGCGCAGGTCGGCCTCCTGCAAAGGATCAGCGCCGGAACTCTCAGCTAAACCTCGCCGACACCGCCCCCCATGCTGGCAGCGCCCGGGCGGCACGATCGCTATTTTCTCGCTTACGTTGTGGATATTTTCGTTTCCCCCATGTGACGCATCATAATAGAAGAGGTACGCTTTGCATGAATTTTGACATAGACGCATTGCTGCGTCAATATGTAACGCATGGCATCGTAGGCAATCCCCACCGACACGTAGGCCTTGAACTGGAGTATCCGCTCATTCCGCTGAAAGGCGACGCGGTCGACCTAGACGTATTGCGCGGCCTGTTCCCGGTTCTTGCGGGCATCGGCTTTGACCAGCAGCGCTTTTCGTCTTCCGGGCTTCCGCTTCGCGCAACTGACGCGGACGGCAACACCGTCACATTCGACACCTGCTATGGGGTGCTCGAGTACGTGACCACCCACGTCCCTTCGATGCAGCCGCTCTACCGGCGCTACCGCGAGGCGATCGCGCTCATCCAACGCTACCTGACCGATAACGGGCACATGCTGATCGGCATGGGCATCAACCCCTACGCGAGCCGCATGAAGCAGACGATGCTCGAAAGCGAGCTTACGATGGTCATCGGCGAGTTTTTCAAATACGAGGCGTCCATTGCGATGAGCCCGCGCGCCAAGTATCTGGATTTCTACTGCGACATTGCCTCGGAGCAGGTGCACTTCAACACCACGCCTGAGGAGTTGCCCGCGCTGTTTTGCGCGTTTACCTACGTCGATTTTGCCAACATCCTGCTGTTCAGCAATTCGCCCGCGCAGTTGGACGGCGCGCAGTATCGCTGCGGCCGCATCAAGCTGTACACCGACTCGGTCTTTAACGACATGGGCGTCGTGGGTTCGCAGATGCGCGACCCGCAAACGCTTGACGACATCGTGCGCAGCTATCGAAAGCTGTGCCTGTTCACGCGCCACCGAGACGGGCGCGCGGAGATCTTTCCGCCCACGCCCATCGAGGACTACTTTACCGACCCCCAGTGCGCCGCGCGCCCCGAGGACATATTTGATTTTGACCTAGAGCGCAACATCGTCACCACCTCCTACGGCACCGTCGAGTATCGGCTCAACTGCACGCAGCCCTTTTCAAACGCCTTTGTGCCGTCCGCGTTCAACCTTGGCCTGCGCACGCTGTTGGGCGAGACGCTGGAACTTTCGCGCACGCTGTATGGAGATTTGGACCTTAAAGACCCCAATCAGGTGAACGACTGCGCGGCGCGCGGCTTTGTCGAAGGGCTCAGCCCCGAACGCCGGGAGCGCCACCTGCGCGCGCTATTGGACATTGCCCAGCGCGGCCTCAAGGCGCGCGGCTACGGCGAGGAGGCGTTCCTCCTCCCGCTTTTGAAGCGTCCCGCAATCGATCACTCGCCTGCGGAAGGCTTCCTGCACGACGCGCGCACGCTCGGCCTCGACCAAGCGATCCTGCTGCGCGGCGCGCTCGGCGATTCGCTGATCGATTGATTCGCTCGCCTTGCCCCCCGCGCCGCCCCACGGACGCGCGGGGGGCAATAGAAAGCCCGACGCGGGCTTAATAAAATTTTGATCCATTCTTTTACGAGAGGAGGCCGTCTCATGTACCGAGTTGCGATTTGCGAGGATGACGGCGAATGCGCGCGGCAAAACGCGCGGCTTGCCACGCAATGCCTTGACCAGTTGGGGCTTTTGGCGCGCAAGGACTATCAAATCGACGTATTCACCCAAGAAACGGAATTGGCGCGCCTCTTTGCGTCAAACACCCTATCCTACGACTTGATGCTCATGGATGTCTGCCTTGCGGGCGAAAATGGCATACAGCTTTTTAAGCGTTGGCAGGAAAACCACGCGGCGACACGAGCGATCTACCTGAGCGCCTACCGGGAATTTGTGTTCGACAGCTTTGACACCCATCCCCTGCAATACCTGTTAAAGCCAGTCTCACCGGAAAAACTTCGCGAGGCCATCGCGTATGATTACCGGACGCACTGCCTCCCTCAGGCGCGCTTGTTCGTCCCGCGCGGGCAAAATCGTCCCATCATGCTTGCGGACATCGCTTACGTCGAAGTGCGTCACCACCATGTCACGCTGTACCTGAAGACGGAAACGCTGGGCGTCAATGATTCGCTCTCAAGCCTGTATGCGCAATTGCCCAAGGATTGTTTTTTTCGCTGTCACTTTAGCTTTGTGGTCAACCTGACGCACATTAAAACGGTGTCGCGCTATCAGGCGACGCTCGACGACGGCCGCGTCGTGCCCGTCAGCAAGCAGGCCTACAATGGCCTGATGGACGCCTACATCACCTTTTTGGCGCGACAAGGTTGAGGCGCGCACATTTTTCTCTATGGGAGCAGCAGAACGGTGCTTATATGAAACGCGCCTTCGGGCGCTTCGATGTGCAGCTTGCTTTGATAGCGCCGCGCGATGGCTTGCGCGCTTTTGAGGCCGTAGCCGTGCGCGCCTAAGTCGCCCTTGGTGGTGAGGCACATCTCGCCCGCTCGGTCAAACACCACCGGCGTGCAGCGCGCGTTCTCCACCCCGACGTACAGATAGCAGCCCCGGATGTGCATCTTTACGCGCAGCCACTTGGGCTGATCGTCCGGCAGCTTTTCAAGCGCCTCCACGGCGTTTGCGACCAAGTTCATCAGCAGCGTGCACAGGTCCACATCGGGAATCGACACCTGCTCCGGCAGGGTGATGTCGCACTGCGCCGAAATGCCCAACGCGCTCGCGCGACCCAATTGCCCTGCGAGCACGGCATTGACCGCGGGATGCACGCTATAGCGAAGCGGCGAAATGTCCGAAAGTTGCTTGGTCAGAAGCGCGATGTACGCCTTGAGCCGTGCTTCCTCGCCCGCCTCGGCAAGTCCCCCTATCACCGACAGTTGATGAAGCATATCGTGGCGCGCGCTGCCCAGCGCCAGCGCGCCCTCCTGCATCAGCGCAAGGCTCTGCGCCGTCGCCTCATTTTTGACGCGCAGCGCCTGCATTTGCGCCTCACGCTGCGCGTTGCGGCGAATGAACAGCAAAAAGCTGTCCCCGATTAAAAGCCCCAGCAAAAGCGTGTTGTACAAATAGAGCGGGTTTTCCGGCACGTGCTGGGCAAGCTGCGCGATCAAATTATTCACGTAGCCCGTGAAAGCGCCACCCGTGAAGATGGAAAGCAGGTAGATCCCGTTAAGTAGCAGAAGGCTCAGCAGAAAGCTCGGGATAAACAGCAAAAACCACTCGTTTTTTTCATGATATTCAAGCCCTGAAAACACCGCCAGCGCGACTACCGTCACCAGCAGCAATTCAGGCGTGCGGTAGGCCATATCGGGCAGTTGCGCGCTTCCCACGAGCGAGACAAACGCATACAGCAGGTAGCAGGCGCTCGGGATCGCCAGAAACGGAAAAAACGCCCAGCGAAAGCGCCGCATCTGGCACATCAGAAAGAGGGATGGCAGGACAAACAGCAGCACGCGCGCGCTCTGCATCCAGATTCCCACATCGAGCGACGTCGGAAAAAACGCGGTAAACTGCGACGCGAAATGGCCAGCCTGCCCGATCGTGCAAAAAATCAGGATGAGCAACGTCCAACCCGCATGTCCGCGCGACAGCCCGTAGAGAAACAGGCCCACCAGCATCACGCTCATCACCGCATAGGCGGCGGCCGGAAACGCGTCCTTGTTGGACACCGCGACGAGCTGCGCGTCTTCAATCATGTTGTCGGTCATTACCAGAATGGGCAATCGCTTGGAATCCTGCCCGTGATAGGCTTGAATCGTCAGCTCTTGCGCCTGATCGTTTGGCGGAATCGGAAAATCAATCTTGCCCAGCAAAAATTTGGGGGAAAGCGCGCCTTGCCCCGCGTCCGGGCTTCCACTCTGCGAAAAGATCAATTTCCCATCCACATACGCGCTGATGTTTTGCAGCGCCTCGTCAGTCCCCTTAACGATCAGCCTTGTCAGATAGTGCGCGTCCCGCGCGCTTGGCAGCTTGCGCGAAAAATACACCATCCCGCGATGGCTTTCATAGCTTGCCTCATCCAGCAAGACCTCGCTTTCCCCCACCCGCTGATATACCTTCCAGTCGCCCGTCTCCTGCCACGTGGGCCCGGGGCCTAGGTAGATGGGGGCCACGGGGCTTGTGGCAAGGCGCACAAACCCGGAAAAAAGCGCCGAAGCAATGAGCAAAAAAACCAGCGCACAGAGCATCGCCCTCGCGTATTGGGACCGCGTTCTCCGCATGATCCGCACCTCGTCTTCCCGTTTTTCCCCGTACCGGTAAGCATAGCGAAAAAAAGCGGCGCCGTCAAGCGCTTATTTTCCCAACCGGGAGCGGTTTTTTCCAAATAGGTCAATCGCATTCCATTTTTTACATGGATACGCTATAATCCATTTATGCCACTTAGGTGGTCGCTTGCGTCACGTTTGTTTTTGTGTCGCGCGGGGAAGTTCCTTTCGCGCACAGGCGAATGAGGCGGCATAATTTTCCACAATAGAAAGGATGTATCCCCATGAAAAAGACCATTTCTCTGATGCTCGCGCTGCTCTTATCCTTTGCCTGCTTTGGCGCCATGGCGTCCGAGCTTTCCTTTGAGGCCACGACCGTCGAGTTCGCGGATCAGGGTCTCTCCATTGCGCTGCCCAGCAATTGGGACGTGCTGGCCATTGACGAGGCAACCCAGGCCGCCGGCATCTTCTTCGTCGCCAAAGATCCCGACAGCGCGCGCAACGTGCAGCTTGCCTACACCCCCTTTGACGAGGGTCAGACCGTTTCCACCAACGAAGAACTGGTTGCGCAGTTCGCCACGGTCTATCCCGACGCGCAGGTGATCTCCCACAATGGTCTGGACTTCGTCGCCTTCACGGCGGCCGAGCAGAACATGGCTTGCTTTACGCTGCTGAGCGGCGACTTAACGGGACTTTACATGTTCAACTTCATACCCGCAGACGACGTGGATTTGGCCCCCATCGCCATGGACATCGTCGGCTCCCTTGAGTCGATCGAATAATCGCGCATCGCCTCAAAATCAAGACAAGAAGCCGCCCCCCAATGGCAAATGAACGCCATGGGGGGCGGCTCCATTTTTCGCCGGGATGTCTTTTGTCTATGTCCGAAGCTTAAATGTTTTCGGCGCAAACAGGTAAACCAAGACGCTGGCGACGATGCAGTACAGGACGCAGAACGCGATACAGGCAATGCCAAAGGCGAGTATCGGCATCTTTACGCTCATCAGGAGGAAACACACACCATAGGTGACAGAGAGCACGATTTGATACGTGCCGCTCTTGGCTTCCGTGGCGGCGTTATAGGGCTGAAGCAAATAGTAGATCGTCAGGTAATGGACGGAAAAGAAGATGCTCATGCACAGGATGGATCCCACCAGCACCCCGTAGTCGAGCGCGTTTTCCGTGCCGCCCGAGGCGTACAACAGTACAGCCAGTCCGCTTCCGATGACAAGCGCCGGAAGCAGGTTGATCTTGATGATCTCTCGTAGGCGGATCTGGAACAGCTTTAGCACAAACGCAGGCTGTTTATAAAACGAGTAGGTGAGCAGGCTGTGATCGCAGTTCATAAACAACGCGCCCGTAAAACCGGTTCCTCGGTTGACCATGTACATAATAAACACGAAATAAGGCAGAAGGGTCAAGAGGTCGCCGTTGAGTATTTCCTTGAGCTCAGGCGCCAGATAAAAGGCCAGGAGCACCCCCATGACGAGAAGCAAAGCGACATAGGTGATCTTCTTGGCTGATTCCCAGAGAATTTTCCGGTGCCGTTTGATGAACAGCTCATTTAAGTAGGCAAAGCCCTTTTTGTTGCTGGCGATGGCCGCATCGGCAGAAATCGCCTTCCAGCTCATCCTCCGCGTCATCTCTTTGGCCGCGTCCATCTGGTTCATTGTCTTGGCCAAAATCTGCTGATACATATCGCGATAGCTTGGAAAGGTCCATATTTTGTGCAAAGCGACGACGCCTGACAGTACCGCAAGCAGCATAAGACCCACCGTAATCGAACTGGGCAAGACCACCTTGAGCGCAGGCAGGCCGTAGGCGCAGCCTAAGAGCACCGCCGCCATCCCCCACGTGAATTTTCCAAGCGCGTTTTCATTGGGGATGGTTCCGTTTTTCTCGTAATTCCTGAGCGAAAAAGCCGCCATCGTGAGTTTAACGCCCGCGATAAAAAAGGGGATCAACAGGCACAGCCAGAGCGGCACATGCTGCGTCAGGCCATAAATCAGCACAAAGGGCAGAAATCCGATCATCATCTTGACGATCTGATAGCCATAGTTGACCAGCGCATACCCTCGCGCGTCCATCCGCATCAGGATCATGGCGTAATACTGATCCCTTGTCGGGTTGAACAGATAGGTGTTCATAAAAGCGCCTATGGCGCTCAGAAACAGCAGGATATGCAGCACCGTATCCACGCTTGGAAGTGCCTTGTAAAGGCTGGCCGCCCAGACGATCATCACCGCCCCATAGAGGAATTTTCCTAAAAAGGTGGTGACGATCTCCCAGATCATCGAGAGCACGCCAGCAAAAATCTTGAGTCCCCGCACTTGATACAGCGAATCCGGCAGCAGCTTTTTGATCAGCGGGATTTGCTTCATGGCATATAAGATGCCGTTGACGCGGTAGGTGTTTTTGAGCGAGACGGCGATGCCAAGCGTTCTAGTCATGGCCGTCCTCCCGCAGCGCCGCAATGATCTTGTCCTTAAACTCCCCGCTGCCCAGATTGGCCTTTTCTACGACCTCCAGCTCTCCGTGGCTTAACAGCACAATCTCGTCGCACAAATCGAGCGCCAGATCCATAATGTGCGTCGAAAAAATGGTGATGCGCCCGGTCTTTAAGGTGCGCAGCAACTGCTTCATCTCTTCCGCCACAACCACGTCAAGCGACGTCAGCGGCTCATCGAGCAAAAGAATATTGGGCTGCGCAATGATATTGATCAGCATCTGCATTTTGTTCTTCATGCCGTGCGAGTAGTCCTTGAGCAGCTTGTCCCGGTCTTCCATCTCAATGTGCATGGCGTCAAAATACGCGTCCATGGTTTGGGGCGACTTAATCTTCTTTTCGTTGATGTCCAGGAAGAATTTGAGAAATTCTCGACCGGTCAAAAATTCCGGCACGGCGGGCGTCGAAAGCACATAGCCGATATCCTCCGCGACGACCTCCCGCTTAATGCCCTCCTCCTCCAAATAAAAATTGCCCCCGTCCGCTTTTATGTCACGGTTCAGACAATTGAACAGCGTCGTCTTGCCCGCGCCGTTTCTGCCCAACAGGCCATAGATCTTGCCCTCTTCAAAGGTGAAGTTGATGTCGCGCAGGACTTCCTTGTTTCCAAAGTGCTTCTCCAAGTGTTCCATCACAAATCGCATAGGTATCCCCCTTCTCATTTTGTCGGCCGCGTTAAGCGCCCGCCCACGGTGCGGGACGCGCTACCAGGCTGCGCGCTACCCGGCTGCGACTTCCGTGATCCAATTGGCGATGTCTTCGATCACCTGCGCGTCCATCTGACCGGCCTTGGCGTAGACCGTCTGCGCGTCTAGCACCGTTGCGCCCTCGGGGCACGGCATGAACAGGTGGCTGAGGCCTGGGTAGCACTTGTAGGCGACCATGCCGCCCATATCGCCCAGTCCTTCGCGCCACGCGGCAAAGTCGTCCTGCACAGACACCTGAAAGTCGGCCTCGCCCTGCAGGATGAGCAGCGGGCGGGCGTTTTCCTGGGCGATTTGAAGCGCGTCCAGCTGCTCCATCTCCCATAGATAGGCAGCCGGCGCGCCAAAGACTGGCTCGGCCTTGCGCGCCTCATCCCGCGTCATGGCCTTGAGCGCCTCGGCCTTTTCCGTCTGGGCGCTGACCATTTCCATGGCTTGCGCGCGGCTTTCTTCCGGCATCAGAGCGATCATCGCGAGGTTTTGCGCGCGGCTGACCTGCCACAATTTGCGGGGCGTCCCCGCCAGCACCACGCCCCCCGCGAAGTCCTTCCCCTCGCGCATGAGCCACGGCGTCAACATGCCGCCCTCGCTGTGCCCGATCAAAAACACCTTGCCAAGGCCCGCGCCCTGGGCGAAGGAAAGCGCTTCGAGGGTGGACGCGCGGTACTCAAGGTCGATCGACATTTCTTGCGAAAACAGCGCCGGGTGCGCGTAGTTCATCTTGTCATAGCGCAGCGAAGCGACGCCGCGCGCGGCTAGTCCGTAGGCCAGGTCGCGAAACGGCTTGTTGGCCATGACGGTCTCGTCCTTGTCGGACGCGCCGGAACCGTGCACCAGCAATGCGACCGGCGTATTTTCGTCCCAATTAGCGGGCCGCACAAGCGCGCCGGCAAGCGCCCGGTCGCTCTCTTCAAACAGCGTGATCGCTTCCTCGCTCGCGCCCTCCGGCAGCGGAAGGTCGATCGGCGCATCGCTTTTGACGATCGGCTGAAAGTTAAACCCGCCCAATTTCATCTGCGCGTCAAATGCGCACACGAGCGCGATCTCGCCGTTCTCGAATTGGCACACGCCCTGCGCCGCCCAGCCGTCCCCCTGCTTGATGGCCTTCACGTCGGCCTTCCCTAGATAGCTTCCGTAGGCCTTTGTCACCTGCGTCCACGCGTCCTCCAGCTGCGCCTGCGTGATCTGCCCTTTGACCTTGTCGCTCAGCCGGTCGATCACCAAGTCGTATTGCCCCGCGCTCATCTCCTGCATCAGTTGTTCGGACGCGGCAATCGCCGCCGCGTCGTTCGCTATCTGCCCTTGCGCGCAGGCTCCGCCCGCAATCCCGATAAGCGCGGCCACCAGGAGGCACACAATTTTCTTCATTTTGCCTTGCTCCCATCATTGCCCGTTTCTTGTTTCCTATGATAATACATGGCCCTACAAAAAGTCAAGTACTTTGCTGTCCTTGGGGCCACATGCGCGCCGCATTTGAAAACTTTGGGAACCAATTGCGCCGCCTGTTCGTCCTAAATAGCAAAGAAACCCAATGCGCTATGAATGAGGAGGGACCTTTCTATGAAGAAGAACATCGTGCGCGTCACGCTGTGCACGCTGCTGATCTGCCTGCTCACTGCCGGCTCGGCGCTGGCCGACGTAAGCGCCCACACCCGCATCTACGACGGCACCCGCGCGCTGCTAAACAACATCGATCTGGCCATTTCGGCCCTTGACGGCACCAACGTATGGACCGACGACATCTTTTCATTTAACGACTTGGTGGGCGAGCGCACAACCGAAGCCGGCTACCAAAAGGCGGTCAACGGGCGCGGCGTAGATGTCGTGGGCGGCGGCGTGTCGCAGGTCGCGAGCACGATCTACCTCGCGCTGAAGCAGCGCGGCGAAGTGGATTATCTGGACAAACAGGTCTACGGCGGCAATTTTATCGGCGCGTATACGACCGGCAGCAACGCCATCGTGACCGACTACAAAAACGGCATAGACTTCTCCTTCCTCAATGAAGGCTCGGAAATGACCATCAGCCTGTGGCGCATCGATTCGACCGTCTACTGCGAAATCGCAGACGGAAGCGGCTGGGACGACGACGACGGCGGCTGGGACGACGACTGGGGCGACGACGACTACATCTTCCCCGCCTCCGACTACAGAAAGCTGACCCGCTCGCAGATCTTGGGCATTCCCAAATCCCAGTGGGGTTACGCGCGCAATGAAATCTACGCGCGCCACGGCTACGAGTTCCACAAGGCCAAATATGCGGACTACTTTGAATCAAAGAACTGGTACGAGCCGGGCGGATTTCGTTCAAAAGACCTGAACGCCACCGAGTGGTACAACATGGACCTGATCAAGCAAATGGAGCGGGATTCCGGTTCCAGTTCGGACGGGGGCACTTCGGGCACATCGAGCCGCTACATCTTCCCCAATTCCGACTGGAAAAAGCTGACCCGCGCGCAGGTGCTGGACATTCCCGAGTCCCAGTGGGGCTACGCGCGCAACGAAATCTACGCGCGCCACGGCTACGAGTTTAACACCAGCAAATACAGAAAGTACTTCGCCAAAAAGAGCTGGTACGAGCCCGGCGGGTTCGACAAGACCGACCTAAGCGAAGTCGAGTGGTACAACATGGATCTGATCAAGCAGCTGGAGGACGAATACGGCGTAAGCTAATGGGACAGCGGGTTTTTGACCCGATCAAGCAGCTTGAGGGCGTAAGCGCATGAGCGCTCGGGTCTTTCATCCATTAAAAGCACACAGGCACAAAAAAGCGCCGCCGTTTCTCTTTGATTCGGCGGTGTTCTTTGTGTCATTTTGTTTTTAAAAACTTGCGCCCCGACCCCTTTACCCAACCCTTTGCGTTTTTGCGCAAACGAACCCGGCCCCCCGCACGACGCGTACAAACGTCCGCTTGTCCAATGCGCGCCTACGCCTCTTCGTCAACTGGCGACGCCGGCCGATCGATTCCTTCCCGCGCAATGTCCTCCAAGGTCTGGGATCGCTCGATGCTTCGTCCCGCAAAGCACCCGAACACGCCCCCCGCCGCAAACAGCCCAAACGCGATTGCATTGTCGAGCGCCCCCGCATGAAGCATCATCAGGAAGCCAATCCACGCATCCGACAGATAGGCCAGCCATGCGTTCATCGCTTGCTCGCCCCCTCGGTGCCCCCCATGAACCCACACGTCCCGCTTCTATTCAAAGTGCGCACCTCGCTCTCTTTACATAAAGGCATTCTCTGTATTATATTATAGTATCTTTGAAGGCGCTCATGGGACGTGTTTCGCAAAACGACGGTTTTCTTGCGCAAGATGTCATAACAGCGCGGATTTTTTGCGGGCGCGGCTTCCTTTCCCTCATTGCGCGCCACCGTCTCGAAACAGGTAATCAAAGTACTGCTTTTTTAATTCCCGGAAACCGCGCTTGGGAATGGGGATTTTACACCCATCGCTCAGCAAAATCCATTCCGGCTCAATCGCGCAAATGCTCGCTTGATTGACAATATAACCTTTGTAGGGACAAAAAAACTGCCCGGGCGAACGCTTTTCCAGCTCTTCCAGCAGCCGCGCCAGCGAGCGGCGCGCCTCGGTGCAGGTCCCGTCTTTCAGGTAAACGCTCTGGCTGTGGTCGGAGCTCTCGATATAGAGAATATCGCTCAGGTTGACCGACTGAATGGTTCCGCTTTCCGCCCGAAAGTAAATCCGCTTTGTCCGGTTTTCCGCAATGTGCGCCACCGCCCGATCCATCGCCTCGTCGAATTGCGCCTGTGCAAAGGGCTTGATGAGGTAATGTGCGGCGCCTAGCGCAAAGGCGTCCACGGCAAACTCGCTGCTGAATGTGATGAAGATGATCTCGGTCTGGCTTTTGCGCTGCCGCATCTCCCGCGCCACATCGGTCCCCATCATGCCGGGCATACAGATGTCCAATAGCGCCACGTCGCAATCGCCGCTTTGAGACAGTTCCTCCAATAGCACAAGCGCGTTGTCATACTCGCTTATGACCATATCCAAATCCGCGCGACGATGCGCATAGCACACAGCGGCTTGCTTGAGCAGCTTAAGTTGTTCGATTTGATCGTCACATATCGCGACTTTCATCGGAAATTGTCACTCCAATCCCGCCCATCGTCTGTGGAAAACGCCCTCGTTGGGTTTCGCTGGCGATACGCCAATTATAACATGTTTTCCAAAATATGTCATTATTTATATTGTGTGGCTCGTCCACGCCAAAAATAATCAAGCGCAACGCCTTGTCGCGCTTGATTTTTTTTGATTTGTCTTGGCCCGATGCGCGCCTATTTCGTCAGAACTTCGGCGTCGCCCGCGGTCTTAAGGAAGTCGCGGATCAATTCGCGGCAGCGCAGGTAGACCTTCTCCTGGGCTTCTTCGACCGTAAGGCCCTGCTTGATCGCCGCCTCGTAGGGCTGGCGCAGTTCGGTGCCCACGTTGATCTTGGCGATGCCGGCCTTGATGCCGCGCGCAATGTAGGCCTGCTCGATGCCCGATCCGCCATGCAGCACCAGCGGAATGCCCAGCGCGCTTTCCAGTTCGCCAATGCGCTCAACGTCCAATTTTGCCGCGGGCTTTTTCTTGTCCAGCATGTTCTCGGCGATCGCGCCATGGACGCTGCCCACCGCGACGCTCAGCCAGTCGCAGCCGCTCTCCTTCACAAAGCGCGTGGCCTCGCTCACGTCGGTAAAGCCCATCTTCCCCGCGAAGATCGCTTCATAGGGAATGGACTGCTGGCTGGTCTCGTGACCCATGACCGCGCCCAGCTCGGCCTCGATCGGTATGCCCGCCGCGTGCGCCAGCTGCGCCGCCTGCGCGGTCGCCGCGATGTTGTCGCCCAAGGACAGGCGCGACCCGTCCACCATCACCGACTGATAGCCTGCGGCAATCGCGCGGCGAATGTCGGAAAGGAAATCCACTTCCTTGTGATCCTCGTCAAGCACCGGCACATGGTCCAAGTGCAGCAGCGTGTGGCCGGGTTTTTCGTATTTATGGTATTCCTCCGCGACGCGCTCGAGGCTCTCGGATTCAAACTTTTCCCATTCGAGGCGGGCCACCTGAATCATCGCCACCGAGTTCTCATCCGCGACCGCCTGCGCGATCGGCTTGAGCATCGGCAGATGCGGGATATTAAAGGCGGGCACGACGTAGCCGGTTTTTAGCGCCTTGTCAACGATTTGTTTGCTGTTCATGTTCTCTCTCCCGTCGCATTTTATTGACTCTTCGTATTATAAACAAATCGCGCCCTGAAAGAAAGCCATTTTGGATAAATTTTGTCCGGTTCACCATTTTACCCTTCAGCGGTTTATTCGGCGGTTCCCTAGTTTTTTGCCTGCGTGTTCCTAGTTTTTTGCCTGCGCAGATTGCTTTTTAGGCGCATAGGCGGTATACTAATGAATGAGTTTCAGCATGAAAGCGCGGAAATTGGGATTGTTCGGCATAGATTAAAATCCCCGACATATTCCCGACAAGCGTTTGCTGTACCATGAACGATAGAGGTGAATGAGATGCAGGGTTTATGGTGGAAGTTCAAGGCCGCAATGCAACGCTTCATGACCGGGCGACACGGCGCCGACCAATTGACGATCGCGCTGATCTACACGGCGCTTGTGGTGAACCTCATCGCGCTTGTTCCGGTGCTGCGCGGGTTGAGCATGCTCTCGATGATCATGCTGCTCTACGCGATTTTTCGCACCTTTTCCAAGAACAACGCGCGGCGCTATCAGGAAAACGCTTGGTACGTCAAGACGTTTGGCGGCATGCCCGGAAAAGTCAAGCAGTTTTTTGTGCGGCTGAAGAACAGCAAAAAATACGTCTACTTCGATTGCCCGGAGTGCCACGCAAAGTTGCGGCTTCCGCGCGGCGCAGGCGAAGTGACGGTCACCTGCGGCAAGTGCGGTCACGCCTTGCGCAAGAAGGCTTAAGTCGATGTTTGGCTATGTCTCGGTCAACAAGGAAGCGCTCTCAGAAGAAGAGGTCAAGCGGTTCTCTGCGTTTTACTGCGGGTTGTGCCACGCGCTTGGCAACCGCTACGGAACGACGGGGCGCTTGACGCTGTCTTTTGACATGACCTTTCTGGCCATGCTGCTCTCGTCGCTGTACGAACCCGATACCGCGTCGGGCAGTGGCCGCTGCATTGTGCACCCCAACAAGCGCCACGTTTACCTCGAAAATCCGATGATCGACTACGCCGCCGACATGACCATTGCGCTGGCCTATCACAAGGCGCTCGACAATTGGTCGGACGACAAGAACCTGATCGGGCGCTCGCAGGCGCGCATGCTCCACGCGCGCTACCGCCACATTGAGACGCTCTATCCGCGCCAATTGGGCGCGATTGCCCAGGCGCTTCACGAACTGCACACGCTTGAAAAGGCGGGCTGCTCGACGATTGACCCGCCCACAAACGCGTTTGGGCAGATGCTTGGCGAGTTGTTCGTCTACCGCAAGGATCTGTGGAGCGACACGCTGCGCACGATGGGCGCGGCGCTGGGTCGGTTCATCTACTTGATGGACGCCTACGACGACCTGCCCGCCGACAAAAAGAAAAATCGCTACAATCCCCTGTCGGTCATCAGCGAACGCGCCGACTATGAGGCGCGCGCGCAGGCATACCTGACGCTGCTGCTTGGCGAGGGGGCGGTCGCCTTTGAAAAGCTTCCGCTCGTCAACGACCTTGGCATTCTGCGCAACATCCTCTATTCGGGCGTATGGACAAAATATCTGGCAATACAGCGCAAGCGCGAGGCTGACGGGAAGGAAGAAAAAGCATGATCGACAACCCGTACAAGGTGTTGGGGCTCAAAGAGGACGCGGGCGACGACGAGGTCAAGGCGGCCTATAAGACGCTTGCCAAACAATACCATCCCGACCTCAACAGCTCCCCTTACGCCGAAGCGCGCATGAAGGAAATCAACGAGGCCTATACCCAGATCATGAAGGGCGGGCGCGCGCAGCCCGGAAGCGCCTATTCCTCGCAAAACCGCTCGTCCTATTACGGCAGCGGTCCGGCGGAATCCGCCAAGATGACCGCCGTGCGCAACTACATCAACAGCGGCCATTTCCGCGAGGCGCTAAACGTGCTGGACGCGATCCCCGATCGCACCGCGCGCTGGTACTATTACGCCGCGCTCGCGCATTCGGGTCTGGGCAACCGCATGGAGGCGCTTGAAAACGCGCAGCACGCCTGCCAGATGGAGCCGGGCAACTTCGAATATCAGCGGCTGCTCGAGCAGCTCCAGTACGGCACCGCGCAATACCAGCAGTTCGGCCGCGGGTTTCAAATGCCCACCATGGACGTCGGGCGGCTGTGCATGAGCCTGTGCGCCGCGCGCCTGTTCTGCTCCTTCTGCGGCTGTCCCTGCTGATCCACTTTTCTAAAACAAAGCGCATGTTCGGTGTTGTCACATCGAACATGCGCTGTTTGTTTCCCGAAATTGCCTACCGCGCGCGCGCGCTTGAGCCATCGCCTACTGCGCGCGCCGGCTTGAGCGTCACTTCGTCTATGCCCTCAAGCGTCACATAGTCGGCGGAGTCTACGGGCAGGTTGCGCCTTTGCAGGCGGCGTTCAGACAGCTTTTTGAGGATGGAGTAGACGACGCCGACGGTCGGGACGCTCAGGATCATGCCCGTAATGCCGAACAGGCCGCCGCCCACGAGGATCGAAAACAGCACGCCCAGCGACGAAAGGCCGGTGGTGTTGCCCAACACCTTGGGGCCGATAAAGTTTCCGTCGAGCTGTTGCAGGATCAGAATGAACACGCCAAATATCAGCGCCTTGGTGGGATCGATGATCAGGATCAGCAGGCCGCACGGAATGGCGCCCAGAAACGGGCCAAAGTACGGGATGATGTTGGTCACGCCCACGATGACGCTGATGAACATGGGGTAGGGCAGTTTCAGCAGCGTCATTCCCAGAAAGCAAAGCACGCCGATGATGCTCGAATCGACCACCTTGCCCACGATGAAGCCACGGAACATCGCGTCGGTCTGGCGAACCACCTCGAGCACCTGGTTGGCCCTGTGGAGGTTCAGCCACGCGTAGACCGCCTTTTTGAACCGCCCGAACAGCTTCTCGCGCGCCGCCAGCACGTAGATCGACACGATCATGCCGATCACAAAGTTGTAGATCATCTTGCCGACCTCGACCACGCCGCTCGTCACGGTGCCCAGAAGCGTCATCAGGTCGTTTTCCATAAAGTTCTTCACCTGCAACTCGGTTCCCTCAATGGCCTTGATGACGCTGTCATGCAGCGTTGGGTTGACCTCGGTGATCGGCTGAAGCCACGCCTCCATCGTCTGAATGTAGGCGTCAATGTTGCCAATCAAGGTCTTGAGCGTATCGATCACCTGCGGGATCAGCGTGCCGATCATGAACGCGATCACGGCGATCAGCAGGCAGATGGAGAACAGCACCGACAGGCCCCGGTATAGTTTTTGCACCTTGGGCCCCTGATGCTTGTGCAGCCTGCCCATGCCGCGAATGAAGGTATCCGCGATCGGGGCAAGCAGGTAGGCGAGCACCATGCCGGTCACGATGGGCGCAAAGATCGCGCTGATCGTAGCCAAGGTGCGCTTGGTCTCCTCGACGCGCAGGATGAAGAAGAACGCGAGCATGGAGCCTAGGACAATTAAGAAGACCGTAATGCCCCAGTGCACATAGGTTTTGTATTTTTCTTTGATCATGGCGCCCTCCCAGAAAAAAATCCCATCCCGATAAGCGTACACGATATCGCGTGCGCTGTCAATCCCCTATTCAAACGCTTTTTCGTGTGCTATAATAAAAATGTCTGTTGCGCGCCTTCACACGCCGCGCGGCGCGCGATTTTTTATTGGAGCGCGCGCGAATGGCCGGAACACGTCTCAAGTCTCCCCCACCCCGCATAGGCTGAAACGGCAGATGGGTGAATGGGAGGGGCGGATGTGAAGCAGCATATCGCGGAGCGCGTGCTATCGTGCGCAAAATACATGCTGGGAACCGGATCGACGGTGCGCGGGTGTGCCGCCATCTTTGACATCAGCAAGACGACCGTGCACAAGGACATGCGGGTGAGGTTGCCGCTGCTCGACGAGGACCTTGCGCGCAAGGTGGATCACGTGCTGGGCATCAATCGACAGGAGCGCCACATCCGGGGCGGCGCGGCCACCCGGGCGAAATACAAAAAAATGGAGGCGCGAGAGACGCGCGCCCCCTAGGCGGGGTGATACGAATGAATCCCAATATCGGCATTGATCTGGGCAGCCGCAACGCGCGCATGGCGGTCAAGGGGCGCGCGCTGGTCCTCGACCAGTCTTCCGCGCTCGCCCTGCGCGCGGGCAAGGTGCTCTCTCAGGGCGACGAGGCGCTCGACCTTTGGGGCAGGGCGGCCTGCGGCATCGACGTGGTCTTTCCGCTCTGCGGCGGCATGATCGCGCGGGAGGACGCGCTGGCCAGCTGGCTTAAGTTCCTGATAAAGCAGGCGACTTGTTCCGGCATGGTGCGCGCGCCCCGGCTTCTGCTCGCGCGCGCGCCCGGCATGGCCCCCGGCCAGGCGCGGCGCTTTGTCGCCACCGCAATGGACGCGGGCGCGGGCGGCTGCGCGATGATGCGCGCCGACTTGCTGGCGGCGCTGGGCGCGGGGCAAAGCATTTGCGCGCCCCGCGCGCGGCTCGTGGCGGACGTGGGCGCGGGGCAAATGAGCGCCACGCTGATTGCGCAAAACCAAGTGCTCGCGTGCGAAATGCTGCCCTTTGGCATGCAGTGCGCGGACGACGCCATTGGCCGGATGCTGCGCTGCCAATACGACCTCGTGGTCGGCCCGCGCACGGCGGAGAACGTCAAAGTGTCGCTGGCGACCGCCGCCCAAAGCGCGCTGCCCATCACCGAAGTGGCCATGGGGCTTGACGCCAAGAGCGGGTTTCCGCGCAGCGCGCAAGTCAAGACGTGCGATGTCGCGGACTGCATAAGACCGCTGCTTTCCCAGCTTTCGCAGTTGATTCGGGCGGTGCTCGACCAGGCGCAGGTGGATCTTCTGACCGACCTCATGGAGGACGGGCTGACGCTGACCGGCGGCGGCGCTCAGATCTTTGGCCTCGACGCGCTGATTTCCGAGGCGACCGGCCTCACCTGCCATGTGGCGGACGCCCCGGCGCTGTGCGTGGCGCGGGGACTAGACGCGGTGCTCAATGACCCCGACGCCTACGAAGGGCTGATGGAGGCGCAGCAGACGCTGCTGGAAAAGCGCCTGCCGGGGCTGGGACGCTGATGCGCAGGACGGTGCGCGCGGATGGCTGGACGATCGAATACGAACTCACGCAGACCGCGCGCCAGTCGATGGCGCTGCGCGCCGTGCCCGAGCCGGTCAAGGTGTTCGCGCCGCGCGGCGTGCGCCTTCGGGACGCGGACGACTTTGTCCGGGCGCACGCGCCTTGGATCGTCGAGACGCGCGCGCGCTTTCAGCAATACAAGGCGCGCTACGCGGCGGAGCACCCGGCCGAGGATGGCGCGCAGCTGCTTTTGGCGGGACGCGTCATGACGATCTCCGTGGTTCCAGCCGCCCGCGTGCGCGTGCGCGTCGCGGACGACTTCATCATCGTGGAGACGCCGGACGGCGCGCAGGAGGCCGTTCGCGCCTGTCTGCGCGCCTTTCTGATCGAGCGCGCCCGTTCTGTCCTCAAGGCGCGCACGGCCGACCTCGCAAAGGAGATCGGCAAATGTCCCTGCCGCGTCGCCATCCGCGAGCAGAAGACGCGCTGGGGTTCCTGTTCCAGCCTTGGCAACCTCAACTTCAATTGGAAGCTCATCATGGCGCCGCCCGAGGCGCTTGACTACGTGGTCATTCACGAACTTTGCCACCTGTACGAGCTCAATCACTCAGCCAAATTCTGGCAGCGCGTGGCGCGCTACCAGCCGGACTACCTCCTCTGGAAGAAGTGGCTCAAAGAAAACGGACAGATGTTAGGGTTATAGCTGTAAGTCCCGGCCGTTTAAGAATAAGAATGTCGATTGCGCCAAAACGCGCCCTGCGCTGAATATACTTTGCCGGGGAGGCGTTGCGTGTGTTAAAGGACGAGGGGGCGGACAAGCTGATTCGCCTTGACGTAGAGCTGATCGACCCCGGCGACGCCGGGCGGCGCGACCTGGTGCCGGAAAGCATTGCCGCCCTGGCCGAATCGATTGCGCAGGTGGGGCTGCTAGAGCCCATCATCGTGCGCCGCGTCGGCGAGCGGTTTCAGTTGATCGCGGGAAAAAGGCGGCTGCTGGCGGTCAAGTCGCTTGCGCACAGCCAAATCGACGCGCTGATTCATCCCGCAAACGCGCGCGAAGCGGCGCTCTTTTCGCTGATTGAAAACGTGCAGCGCGCGGCGCTTCACTATTTGGACGAGGCGCGCGCGCTTGCCGAACTCATGCTGGTGCACGCGTACACGCAGCAAAGCCTGGGGCGCGCGCTGGGCATGAGCCAGAGCGCGATGGCGAACAAGCTTCGGCTGCTGAAATTGCCCCAGCAGGTGCAGGAAGCGCTTTTGAGCGCGCCGCTGACCGAGCGCCACGCGCGCGCGCTGCTGAAGCTCACGGACGAGCCGCTTCAGTTGCGCATAATCGACCAGTGCGCCAGGGAAAAGTGGAGCGTTCGAAAATTGGAAGCGTCGGTTGAACAGCTGAGGCGCGAAAAGCAGGCGCCGCGCCCCTACCGGGTGTACCTGCGCGACCAGCGAATGCTGGTCAACGCGGTGCTCAACACGGTCAAGACGCTGAACGCCGCGGGCGTCATGGCCACCAGCCGGGTCGAGGAAATGGAGGATCGCATCGACATCGTGGTCTCGCTCCCGCTGCGCGCGCAGAAAAGCGCGCCCGCGTCGTGACGCGAATCCCCGCACGCTGCTTTTTGCCCAGTGATTCCCGCACGGTGACTTTGCCCGGCGATTTTCGCCCGGCGATTCCCGCCGGGTAATTTTCGCCGAGCGATTGCAATTTCCCCGCTTGTGCGCTATACTTTTAACCGAACCGAACCGAACGATCGATGCGCCCCCGCGCGTCTTTCCAAAAAGCGCGTGATCGCGCTACAGAAGGAGTTGTCTTTATGGATTTCAACGCAAGTGATGTACCCTTTGACTTTGAACGCGGATTTACGATCCCCTTTGACCTCAATACCGGCATGTCGCCGATGCTGACGACCGGCAAGCGCTACTTATCCCAGATGCAGGGCATGTTCCTGGACGAAAAAGCGCAGGCGCAGCTGCTTTCCTGCGGCGATCCACTCGTGTACGAGTTCCACTCGATGCCCGCGCCCGAGCACATGGGCGACTTGGCCTTTGGCTGCTCGATCGTGTACCCCGGCAAGGTCGGGGACGAATACTACTTCACGAAGGGGCATTTCCACACGATTCTGGAGACCTGCGAGGTGTACTACTGCCTGAGCGGACACGGGTACATGATGATGGAAAACCCCGAGGGCGACTGGTCGTGTCAGGAATTGACCCCGGGCAAGGCGATGTACGTGCCCAAGCGCTACGCGCACCGCTCGATCTGCGTAGGCAAAGATCAGCCGCTGGTCACCTTCTACGTCTTCCGGGCGGACGCCGGGCACAACTACGGCGCAATCGAGACCAAGGGCTACCGCAAGTTGCTGGTCGAGCGCGATGGCCAGCCCGCCGTGATCGACAACCCGAAGTGGCAAGCGTAGCGCGCATCAACGTCGCCAGCATGGCGCGCATCACGCTTCTTGACGTGCAAAAGGGGGCTGTGACACGAAAGAAGTTTCGTGCCGCAGCCGCTTGTTTTGAGGATCAAACAGATGACGGGGAAGCAGGGGCGGGGGCGGAAGGTTTTTGGGCGATTTCGGGCATGGCAAAGCCGATTTGGCGGGTGCTCGCGCATATTCAGGGC
>JAVXNW010000014.1:0-34765 GCA_036645575.1 Clostridia bacterium
AAATGCAGCCCTCCCTTCGTCACACTAAACGCAGTACCTCTCCCTTCGACGGCTGCGTTTACTTTGACGATTGACGTCTGAAAAATGTATCCGTATAGCATAAACGCACCTTGTTGCACAACATAAAAAAACGTGGTATACTGAATTAGAAAAATAACCGCTTGCGCTTTGCCTCAAAGCGGATGAGGGGTTCAATTTATAAAATCCTGCAGCGAGACAAATCAGAATTTGACAAAGGGATTGTGAATAGCAGGAGGAATAATCATGGTTAATATGATTGCAAAAGAAGACGTAAATACAGGAAGGCAGTTTGAATTTGATGTCGCAAAGTTTTTTGCGCTTTTTTTCATGGTGATTATCCATGTAAGTAGCAACTTGAGCGTGTGGAGTGGCGCTATGGCACTGCAAAGTTTTATTTATTTATTAATTGTTTTTGGAGGCACTAGCCTATCGGCTCCGGTGTTTATGGTTGCTATGGGGGTAGGAATGGTATATACAAAACATAATTCACCAAAGGATTTTGCATGTCGCGGGGTTAAATTGCTTTTGTCGGGATATGCGTTGAATTTTTTTAGAGAAACTATATTAATTATCATTGCAAATGGATTGAAATTGCAAGTCAATCTTCCACGGGATTTAATTAGCAGTATTGGATTTGTGGATATACTACAATTAGCAGGAATGAGCTTTTTACTTATGGCACTTATAAAAAAGGCATCCTCAAATATAAGAGTGATAGTATGTGTCGCATTTTTGCTTCAGGCGCTTGGAACACTTTTTATAGGTTTCTTTCAGTCTGCACCCATGCCATTGCAGTACATAGTTGGATTATTATTTTATACCAATGATTATACATCATTCTCTGCAACCGCATGGTTTATATATCCGGCTTTAGGCGTTTGCTTTGCTTACCTACTCCGCCGTGTGAATGACAAACATCGTTTTTATAGAAGTGTACTATGGATTAGTGCCACACTATTATTGAGTGTTACCATATGCAGCTATGCTATGGGAATTGAGATAACTAGTTATTTTGTTCTACCTGCCTACTATCAACAGGGTTTTCTAAGCAGCCTATTGAATTTAAGTGTTGTAGGTATAGCGCTATCTTTATATTATTATCTATCCTGTTTGATAAAAGGCAGGCTGAAAAATGTTATTAAATATATCTCTGCAAATATAAATGTCATTTATATCGCACAGTGGCTCTTAATCGCTTATAGTTATTTGGGGAAAGAGCTTTTGGAACTACCTGATCTTGCACCGGGTTGGGTAATTCCAACCGGAGTATTATTTTCGATTATCTGTATTCTCATTATGTATGGGTGGAATCATATAAAATCGATATTTAGGATTCAAGCGACTAAGTAGAGCAGCGCGCCGGGCTTCATCCTAAAAAGCGACGCGCCCCGCTTAATAGAAAGCGAACCATCCCAAGAGGAGAAAGGAGATGGCGGGCCGATGGACAGCCGGAGTTTATCGGGCGGGTCTATGCGATCCGAAGGGGTGAAAGGAAAAGCCCCGAAAGCATGACACTTTCGGGGCTGTGGCGGAGGAGGAGGGATTCGAACCCTCGAGACGCTTTTGACGTCTACGCGATTTCCAGTCGCGCGCCCTCGACCAAGCTAGGCGACTCCTCCACGTATGATTATGCAGTTTTTCGGTCGAGATCCCCAATTCCCAGTCGCACGCCCTCGACCAGGCTAGGCGACGCCTCCCGGATGAATTGATTGTCGGATGGTCAAACCGTCAACGCCGTTAATTGTAACACATATGGAGGCACTTGGCAATATGTTTTTAAATTAAATCTTTGCGAGAACTGGGAGCGGCCGCTTTGCGACCGGGGCAAACGGGCAACTTGTTTTTTGTGGCGGGGGGAATTGTCACAAAGAGTTAATGCTGTGATAAATTCGGCGTGACAAGTGTCTTGTATACTAAATTGGTAGACGATGAATGCGGGCGGTTGGGTGCGGGACGGCTGACGAGCGGGGGAGGGGCGATCGCTTGCGGCCGAAAGGGCAGCCTGGGCATTTATCACTTGTTAGGAGAATGTGTATGATCGATCAAATGACGCTGGCGTATATAAACCTGTACGGCGTGCTGGGCGCGCTGGAAGAGCTGACCGCGCTCGACCCTGTCGCCCAGCAGATGCTGCGGGGCAAAAAGCCGATTCGGTTGGGGATCCTTGTCAAGGGCGGGCCGAGCGCCACGCTGGCCTTCGAACAGCAGCGCTGCACCTTCATTGAAGGCGTCGAGCGCTGCGACATCAAGCTGGCGTTTGGCACGCCGGAAAAATTTAACGGCATGATCGCGGGGACGGTGACGCCGATCCCGCGCAAGGGCTACACGCACCTGTTTTTTTTGACGAAGACGTTTGCCAAGCTGACCGACCGACTGGGCGCGTTTTTGCGCGCGACGCCCGAACAGCTGGACGATCCGGCGTTTTTGCGGATTTCGACCGCGATACTGCTGGGCGTGATCGGTCAGGCGGTCGCGCAGGTGGGCAATCATGATGAGGTGGGCCGGTTCAGCGCGTCGAACCTGGTGGATGGCGCGGTGCAGCTCTCGATTCAAGACGGGCCGGGCGTCGCGGTGCGGGTGAAGGACCACGTGTTGACGTGCGAAAAGGCGCGCATCGACGACCCGCGCGCGGTGATGGAATTTCACGATTACCGGCTGGCGCACGACCTGTTTGACGGGCGCGTGAACGCGATGGCCTGCATCGGTCAGCAGCTGATCGCCATGCGCGGCATGATCTCGATGATCGACAACATCAACCGGATGCTGGATCGCGTCAGCATCTATTTGCAGTAGGAGGTAGGCGATGAAGTTTCCCATCAATCGATATGAAAACAGCCGCGCGATGTTTGAGCGCGCGTGCAAGGTGATTCCCTCGGGGCTGTACGGGCATCAAGGCCCGGCGGAGGGCTGCTATATTCCGGTGGACGCCTTCCCACTGTTCTCCTCGCGCGCCGAGGGCAGCTACTTTTGGGATCTGGATGGCAACCGCTTTGTCGATTACATGTGCGCCTACGGGCCGAATATTTTGGGCTATAACGATCCGGTGGTCGAGGAGGCCGCGCGCAAGCAGGCCGAGATCGAGAACTGCGTGACCGCGCCGAGCGCGCTGATCGTGGAATTTGCGGAGCTGCTCACGCAGACGGTGGCGTGCGCCGACTGGGCGTTCTTTGCCAAAAACGGCAACGACGTGACCACGGCGGCGGTCATGGCGGCGCGCGCGCATACGCGGCGCAAAAAGTTGGTATTTTTTAAGGGCTATTATCACGGCGTCGCGCCGTGGTCGCAGAAGCTCGATTACGCGGGCGTATTGCCCGAGGACGTTCAAAACAACCTGTATGTGGACTGGAACGACCTTGCGCAGCTGGAAAAGGCGTTTGAGGACAACAAGGGCGAGATCGCCGCGATCATCGCGCAGCCCTACATGCACGGAAATTTCATGGACAATCAACTGCCGGCGGATGGGTTTTGGGCGGCGGTGCGCAAAAAATGCGACGAGACCCAAACGGTCTTGATCATCGACGACGTGCGCGCCGGGTTCCGGCTGGACCTCGCGGGATCGGATCACTATTTCGGCTTTGAAGCCGACATGATCTGCTTTTGCAAGGCGCTGGCGAACGGGCACAACGTGTCCGCGCTGTGCGGCAAGGAATTTCTCAAAAACGCGGTCAGCTCACTCAGCTACACCGGCAGCTATTGGATGAGCGCGGTGCCGTTTGCGGCGGGCATTGCGTGCATCAAGCGCATGAAGGCGTTGGAATTGCCCCAACTTCTGATCGCCAAGGGCGAAAAACTCAAAGGCGGGCTGATCGCGGTCGCGGAAAAACATGGCTATCACCTGAACGTGTCGGGCGTCCCGTCGCTTTTTTACCTGCGATTGGCCGACGACGACACGCTGATGCTGCACCAGCGCTTTATCGCCGAGATGGTCAAGCGCGGCATATTCCTGACCAATCACCACAACCACTTCATCAACTACGCGCTATCTGATGAGGACATTGCCTTGACCATCGACGTGGCCGACGAGGCGTTTTCCGTTCTGTAATCGGGCGAGGCATCGGGCGCGTTTGCGCGTCGCCCGCGCGCCAAACCGGCAAAATGGCATAAAAAACCGCTCGCTCCAAGGCGGCCTAGGGCTGTCTTGGAGCGAGCGTGGTTTTTGTCTGGAATTTACGGGTGGGTCAGGGGTTTAGCGCTGGCCACCCATGGCCTTTTCCTGCGCCTCGATCATCTTTTTGACCATGGAGCCGCCGATTGATCCGGCGTCGCGGCTGGTCAGGTCGCCGTTGTAGCCCTGCTTGAGGTTGATGCCGAGTTCGTTGGCCACTTCCATCTTCATGGTGTTCATCGCCTGACGCGCCTCGGGCACGTTGATGCGGGGAGTGGTGGGGTTGCTGTTATTGTTGGCCATGATTGTGATCTCCTCTCGTCCATTGGGGGTTCCCGATTGCTTCCGATTACTTGTGGGAATTTTCGTAGTCTTCGATCATTTTGCGCACCATGTAGCCGCCGACCGAACCATTCTCACGCGAAGTCAGGTTGCCGTTGTCGCCCTGCTTCAGGTTCACGCCCAGTTCCTTTGCGATTTCGAACTTCATTTTGTCCATCGCCGCCTTGGCCTCGGGAATGTTCACCTTGTTCTTGCTGCTCATTTCTTTTCACCTCCTGAACCAGTCTGGGACTAGTTTAGCCCGGTGACGGAGAAATAAAGCTGGAAGCTTTTTGTTTGGAGAAATCGGAAAACCGGAGGACTCAAAAGGATCGATGGGTCGATCGAAAATCGCCCGTTGCACGAGGCGTTTAATTCATGGCGATTTCGCACAGCCTTTTTTCGAAGGTCTCCTTGGCAAGCGCAAACACCTGCTTTGACGCGGGCGCGTCGGGGGAATCAAACAGCGCGCGCGCCGCGTCGTGGGTCTCCTTGAGCAGCCGCGTGTCCTCGGCCAGCGACGAGATGCCGGAAATCGTGAGGCCCGACTGGCGAAAGCCGAACAGCTCGCCCGCGCCCCGGTATTCCATATCCTTTTGCGCGATCAAAAAGCCGTCGCTTGTCTCGGTCAGAAGCTTGAGGCGCGGGTTGGGTTCGGCCATCAAAAAGCACCACGAGGCCGCCGCGCCGCGCCCGACGCGCCCGCGCAGCTGGTGCAGTTGCGCAAGGCCGAAGCGCTCGGCGTTTTCAATGACCATGACGCTGGCGTTGGGCACGTTGACGCCCACTTCGACCACGGTGGTCGCGACCAGCACGTCGATCGCGCCCTGTCGAAAATCGGTCAGCACCTGATTAAGTTGCGCGCCTTTCATCTTTCCATGCGCGAGCGCCACGCGAAGCGACTGAAGCGGCCCGGTTCGAAGCGATTCATACACTTTTTCCGCCGGGCGCGCCTCCATGGCCTCGGATTCCTCGACCAGCGGGCAGACGATATAGGCCTGCCGACCCGCCGCGACCTCGCTCCTCAAAAAGCCATATAGCCCCGCGCGCTTTTCTTCGGGCACGATGCGCGTCTTGATGGGCGTGCGCCCCGGCGGCAGTTCGTCGATCACCGATACGTCCAGATCGCCGTACAGGATCAGCGAGAGCGTGCGCGGAATGGGCGTGGCCGACATGACCAGCACGTTTGGCGAATCGCCCTTTTGCGAAAGCGCGGTGCGCTGCTTGACGCCAAAGCGATGCTGCTCGTCGGTGATGACCAAGCCCAAGCGCGCGTATGCGACCGATTCCGAAATGAGCGCATGGGTTCCGATGATCACCTGCCAATCGCCGCGCGCAATCGCCTCGTGCGCCGCGCGCTTGGCCTTGGGCGTGAGGCTCCCGGTCAGCAGGCCGCAGGAGATGCCCAGCGGCTCAAGCAGCGCCTGTGCGCTCTCGTAGTGCTGGCACGCCAACACTTCGGTCGGCGCCATCAGCGCGCTCTGGAAGCCCGCGTGCGCCGCCAGAAACATCGCGCCAAAGGCGACCGCGGTCTTTCCGCAGCCGACGTCGCCCTGAACCAAGCGCGCCATGGCGCTGTCCGCCGCGAGGTCCGAGGCGATCTCGCAGAGCACCTTGCGCTGCGCGCGCGTCGGGGAGAAGGGCATTGCGCGCCAGAAGTCGCGCGGAGATGACGCGTCGCAGCAAATGGCAATGCCGGGGCCGGTGCCCACGCGCATCAGCCATATGGCCACCTGATACAAAAGCAGTTCCTCAAACGCGAGCCGCCTGCGCGCAGCGACGAGCGCCTCGCGGCTCGCGGGCGAATGCGCCATGCGAATCGCAAAGTTGCGCTCGCACAGGCCGTAGGATGTGCGAAGGTCAAGCGGCAGTTCGTCGGGCCACGGCGCGTCGTCTTGCGCAAGCGCCTGCGCGACCAAGTGCCGAAACAACTTGGGGGATACGCCGCCGATCGCGCGATAGACCGGGATCAGGCCGCGCTCTTGCTCAAAGGAGGGGCAGGTGAGCTGAAGGCCGGTGGTGCGCGCCTCGACTTTTCCATATAAAAGAAGCGGCCCGGCTTCGCCGGACAGCTTGGCATAGAGCCACGGCTGGTTGTACCAGACTGCGGGCATGGTGTCTGAGCCGTCTGAGACGCGCGCCTTGGTGATGATGAGGCCCGACGCGCGGCGCTGGGTGACGGGCCCTTTGACGAAGACTTCGATGGCGGCCTGCTCGCCCGCGCGCAGCGAACCCAGCGGCCGCACCTGCGTGAGGTCGCGGTAATCCACCGGCAGGGACAATAAAAGTTGGCGGACGGTATCAATACCGGCCGCCTTGAGCGCCTCGAGTCTTGCGGGACCCACGCCCTTCAGGGAAGAAAGCGGTGCGTCCATGCTATTCCACCGCGATTAAGTAGTAGTAAAGCGGCTGACCGCCACAGTAGAGCGAGACGTCGCACATCGGGAAGCGTTCGCACAGGCGAACTTCGAGCGCCTCCGCCTCTTCCGGGGTGACGCTCTCGCCGTAGTAGATCGAGATGAGCTCGGTGTCGCCTGTCACCATCTGCTCGACCACCTCTTGCGCCACATCGGAAACCGCGTGCCCCAACAGCGATATGCGGTTGTCGATCAGCCCCATGATGTCGCCTTCGTGGATGTCGCGGTTGTCAAATGTGGTGTCGCGCACCGCATAGGTGATGGAGGCGGTGTGCACGCGCTCCGCCGCTTCGGTCATGCGCCGCATGTTCTCCTCGCCCGATTGGTCGGGCAGGAACGCGATCGCCGCCGCAATGCCCATGGGGACCGATTTGGTGGGCAGCACATACACCTGCTTTTCGGTGAGCTCCGCCGCCTGCTGCGCGGCCAAGATGATGTTGGTGTTGTTGGGCAGCACAAAGACCTGCCGCGCGGGCGTGAGCTCAATGGCCTGATACAGGTCGTCGATCGACGGGTTCATCGTCTGCCCGCCGTCCACCACCCGGTCAACCGACAGGTCGTTGAAGATGTCCACAAGGCCCGGCCCCAGCGCGACCGCGACCACGCCAAATTCCTTCAGCTGGCGCTCGGCCTCCACCTGCTTTTTGGCCTGACGCGCGCGGAACTCCTCCAGCATGTTGTCGATCTTGATGAAATCAAGTTCGCCCAACTCCATCGCCATTTGAAGCGCCTTGCCCGGCTCGTTGGTGTGCACGTGCACCTTGACCACCTCGAGGTCGCCGATCACCAGCACGCAATCGCCAATCCGCTCAAGGCGGCTGCGCAAACGCGCCACGTCGCTGTCTTTCATGTCCGGGCGCGGGTGGCTGACGATGAACTCGGTGCAGTAGGAAAACTGGATTTCCGCAAGGGAGGTGTGATCGTCCTCGAAATCGGCCGGCATGGCCTGCGCGACCCACGCGTCAGACGTCGCGTGCTCCTCGATCGGCTCGCCCTTGAGCGCGGACAAAAAGCCCTGTAACACGGTCAGCAGTCCCTTCCCGCCCGAATCGACCACGCCGGCTTGCTTGAGCACCGGCAGCATTTCCGGCGTGCGCCGAAGAATCTCCTCGCCGGAGGAGACCACAAGCTCCATGAGCGCAAGGCAGTCGTCGGTTTGGTTCTCGGGCAACTCGACCGTCTCCGCAATGACGCGCGCCACGGTCAAGATGGTTCCCTCCTTGGGCTTCATGACCGCCTTGTAGGCCGTGTCCGCGCCGCAACGCAGCGCCTCGACAAGCAGCTGCGCGTTCATGTCCTCCGCACCCTCGAGCGCGCGGGCGATGCCGCGAAAGATCTGGCTCAGGATGACGCCGGAATTGCCGCGCGCGCCCCGGAGCGCGCCTTTGGCCACGTACCCCGCCACCTCGGAAACGGTGGGGGAGGCGTGGTTGGTCAAGTCCTTCACCGCCATCGTGATGGTTTGGGACATATTGGTGCCCGTGTCGCCGTCCGGCACGGGGAAGACGTTGAGCGCGTCAATGCTCGCGCGATTTTTCTCGACCAAGGCAGCGCCGGAGAGATACATCTCCTTGAGCATCATGCCGTCAATGATTTTAGTAGCCAAAACGCTATCCCTCCCGCATTCGGTTGCTCATTGGTATTCCATCAATCTTCCATAGGAACGAGATGGCCGACGCGCTTTTGCGGTGCTTGCGCCCGGCTCAGCACCCGCGCCCGCCCAGCGCCCGCGCCTGTCCAGCGCCCGCGCTCGCCTAGCACCCGCGTTTTTTCGGCGTGGCCGGAACTGGCAATTCGTCCCTAGGCCTTGATCCCGTTCATGTTTTCCATTGATGTCACACCCGAATGTCTTCAACCGACACATTCACCTTGCCAACCTTGATGCCGGTGAGGTGTTCGATTTTGTATTTTACGGTATCGATGATGGTGTCAGCGACCGCGCTGATGGATATGCCGTATTCGACGATGATGAAAAGGTCCACGTCCACGCTTTCGTTGTCAGCGCGCACGCGCACCCCGCGCCCCAGATTCTCGCGACCCATCATCTGCACAATGCCGTCGGTCGTGCGCTTGGACGCCATGCCTACAATGCCATAGCATTCAAGCGCGGAATAACCCGCCACCTTGAGCAGGATCTCCTCGTTGACCGTTACGGTGCCCAGATCGGTTTTGAATTTGCAATCCATGCTTCGACCTCCCATAGAGAAGCGTAGGTGCTCCCCTGCACAATATAGTATACTATTTTTTGGCCTGTCATGCAAGAGACTTTGCGCAAAAGCTACAATTGGACGGGCACAAGCGCGTGTACGTTTGCCTCGGGGCGAGTTGACGCGCGGAGAATTGCGCAAAAACTGGTCGAAGGCCGAAAAGTGCGCCCTAAAATCGGGCGATTGACCGACGCCAAAGGCCATGCGGTTTTTTAACATCGGAAAAAGCTTGCAAAAGGGCGCAATAGATGGTATAATACGTTTGTTTTGAATCTCTAATATGCCCGAAGGAGGTGTGGTTGATGGGTAAGTTTTGCGAGGTGTGCCACAAGGGCGTGACGTCGGGCAACAATGTGAGCCATTCTCATAGGAAGACGCGCCGGATCTGGGCCCCTAACACCCAGCGTGTTCATGTGGTTGTTGACGGTGCGCCCAAGCGCATGTTTGTCTGCACGCGTTGTTTGCGCAGCGGAAAAGTGCAGCGCGCGGTCTGATGAATGAGTAGGGTGACAAAAGCACATTTTTACCTCATTGTGTACCACCCATTGTACTAGTTTCCGTTTCATTGTACAATGGGTGGTACTAAATTCTACTAAAATGTGCTTTTGGCATCCGTATCATGAATCGAATTTTGCAAAATACACCGTCGCAGCGTTATGCGGCGGTATTTTGCGTAGGAAAACATAAGCGATGGGGCGTTTGCCGGGCCGCTTTTGCCAAAAGGCGCGCGCGGTGCGCACTACCGAAAGGAGCATACCCATGAAGGCGTACCAGATTGCGGTGGCTGGAACCGGATATGTGGGACTTGTGGCGGGCGTGTGCTTTGCCGAGATGGGGCATCAGGTCACGTGCGTGGATGTGGACGAAAAAAAGCTGGCGCTCATGCGCGGCGGCGTCTCGCCCATCTACGAAGACGGCCTGGAGGAGTTACTCAGGCGCAACATCGACCGGGGACGGCTCTCGTTCACGACCGATTACAAGCGCGCCTACCAAGCGCCCGACGCGATCTTTATCGGCGTTGGCACGCCGGAAATGCCGGACGGCTCGGCCAATTTGTCCTACATCGCGACCGTTGCGCGCCAGATTGCGGAGAGCGTCGAGCGGGACTGCTTGGTGGTGGTCAAGTCCACGGTGCCGGTTGGGACAAACGACAAAGTCGAGCAGTTCATCAACGATTTTCTGACGCATGACGTGCACATCGACGTCGCGAGCAACCCGGAGTTTTTGGCGCAGGGCACTGCGGTTCACGACATGCTGAGCGCCGCGCGCGTGGTGATCGGCACCCAGAGCGCGCAGGCGGAGCAGACGCTTCGCGGGATCTACGAGCCCTTTGGCATCCCGATTGTGCAGGTTGCGCGCCGCTCGGCGGAGATGATCAAATACGCCGCCAACGACTTTCTGGCGCTGAAGATATCCTACATGAACGACATTGCCAACCTGTGCGAGCTGGTCGGCGCGGACGTGGAGGACGTGGCCTACGGCATGTCCTTTGACCCGCGGATCGGCGCGAGCTTTTTGAAGGCGGGGCTGGGTTACGGCGGGAGCTGTTTCCCCAAGGACACCAAGGCGCTCAAGTACTTGGCGCGCAAGCACCACTATGTGCTGCGCACGGTCGAGGCGGCGGTCGCGGTGAACGACCAGCAAAAGCTGGTGCTGTTTAAAAAGGCGTCCGACCGGCTGATCACATTTGACGGGCTGAAGGTCGCCGTGCTGGGACTTACGTTTAAGGCGGGCACCGACGACCTGCGCTGCTCGGCCGCCATCGACAACGTGCGGTTGCTGTGCGAGCACGGCGCCAAGGTCTACGCCTACGACCCCAAGGGCATGGACAACTTCAAAAAACTGTTCCCGGACATCACCTACTGCGAAAGCCCCGAGGAGGCGCTCACGCAGGCCAACTGCTGCTTTGTGTTCACCGACTGGCCGCAGATCAAGTGCCTCGCGCCCGCCACCTACAAGGGCCTCATGCGGGTGCCGCTCGTCTTTGATGGCCGCAACCTGTACAAGGTGTCCGACATGCGAAAAAACGCCGTGGAATACCACTCGGTGGGGCGCTAGAGAACCGCTTTTTATCCCAACCGATTTCCGTATATTTCCGCAAAAGCGCCGCGCGATGAGCAAGTTCATGCCCATCGCGCGGCGCTTTTTGTGCTGTATGATCGGCTTTTCCATCCAAGCGGCGCGGGTTGGCGGAGACCGCCCGCCTGCCGCTTCGCGCTTCGGGCTACGCGGTAGTTTGCGCTTTGGCCAGGAGCACCGCCGGGACGGCAAATTGGATCGCGCCGGGCAGGACGCTTAGGGTGAGGTGGGATTGGGTCAGCAATTCGCCATCCAGCGACACGCAGAAGCCGTCCGGGCCGTCGATGGTCACGCTTTTTGCGCGGCGGTAGCAAAGGACGTCGGAAAAGCGCGGGTCGCTCAAGTGGGCGCCCTGCTTGTAGGCGGAGAGGAGGCGCAGAAACCGAAAGCGGGAGACGCGCTTGATCAAGCACACCTCCACCAGCCCGTCGTCGTCCTGGGCATAGGGCGCGCACTTGTAGGAGCCGCCCACATGGGTGCCGTTGGCGATGGTGCACAGGAGAAACACGCCGTCGTAGAAGGGCTTTCCATCGAGCGTCAGCGAAGCGCGGTTGTTCATCGACGTCACGAAGGCGGTGAGGACGGCGGCGGGGTAGGCACGCTTGCTGCCAAGCAGCGCCCAGCGCTTGTATTTGGGGATGAGGCGCGCGACGGTCGAGTCAAAGCCGAAATGGCAGGCGTTGATGGCGTAGCGGTCGCCCACTCGGATCAGGTCAACCGGCACTTCGCGCGCGTCAAGCAGCGAGGCGATATCCAGAAAGGGCGCTTTGTCGCCGTAGTATTTGACGTAGTCGTTGCCGCTTCCGCACGGATAGCAGGCGACGCTCGCGTGCGCAAAGCCCACCGCGCCGTTCACCACTTCGTTTAGCGTGCCGTCGCCGCCGCAGGCGCAAAAGCGCAAGGGCGCCTTGTGCATTCGGCAGTACGCGCGGACGTAGTCGGTCGCGTCGCCCGGGTGCGTGCTGCGATAAATCGTGGCGTCCAGCTGCGGGAAGCGTGCAAGTTCATGCGTCAAGCGCTCGGTGACGTCCTCGCCGCCCGCCACCGGATTGACGATAAAGAGATGCTTCAGAACCGCTCACTCCCATTCTATCGCCAAATATTTCAGGTGTTGCTCGGCTACTTATTGCGCGTCCAGCTTCACGATGCGCTCAAACAAATCCTTCTGCGCGTCGATGACAGACTGCGCGCCGGAGGAGGAGCGGACGCCGTCTTGAACAAGCCGCTCGATGTCATCCGCCGCCGCGCGGACATCCTCTACCGTGGTCGCCTTGGCGTCCTTGAGATAGCCCAAGCGCGTTTCGCGGTCGACGCCCATCATCCGGTCGTCTAGCGCGGCAAGCGCCTGAGACAGCTTCCCGCCCCTGCCCTGCAGTCGGTAGTAGGAGCCTACGATATAGGAATCCACATCCGCCTGCTTAAGTTCCATCGTGCGCAGGTATTCCGGCAATTGCTCAAACACAGCATAGGTGGCGGCCAGGTTGGGGTCGCGATAGGTGTAGAGGAGATAATCCTTCGCGCTAAACTGAGAATACGCGCCGTAAGCGCCCATGGCGTTGCGCAGGCGGGGCAGGAGGAATCGATCATTAACCAGCGCGCCGATGGGGATGTCCTTGCCGCTGTAATCGGTGGCGGGCGCCCATACAAGGTTAAAGTGCACCGTTGAGTTGTTCACAAGCGCCTCGTTGCACGCGTCAAGGCGCAGGCTTGCGTAGTCAACCGGTTGGCCTTCCAAGGCGGGAAGCCGGTCGAGAAGCGCCGTTGCCGCCGCCTGATAGGCAGCTACCGCGCCTGCGCTGCCCACGCATATCACGGTGGCGTTTGAGCGGTTTAGCAACAGCGCCCGCGCGCTTTCAAGGCGTGCGGTCAACTGGGCGGGATCGCTGTGCGAAAGCGCGACCAGTTCCTGCAGATGGGGATACATCCGGATGCCGCTCAGATAGCTGTTAAAGGCGTAGGCGTCGTAGAACGTCGCGCGGCAACGCTCGATCTGCGCATCAAGCGGGTTCTCCATGGAGGCGCGAATGCTGTACAGGCGTTGCGACAGCGTGCTTCGGATGTCTGCAATCTGGCCAAGGTCGCTATGGCAGAGGATCTCCTCGGCCAGCTCAAAGCCCTTTTGCGCGTTTTCGGTAAGGCCGATCACGGAAAAGCCGCAGAGGTAGCGGTCGGCTACATCGGGCAAAAGACTGGATTTGGCGCTCATTTCGCAAGCATACGTGCTCAGATAGCGGGTGATCAGCGGCTCTAATTCTTCCTTGGTGTATTTGTCTGTGCCGATCGAGCCAACCAGCCAAAGATACGTGTTCACATCTTGGAGCTTGTCCACAGGGATGGCGGAAACGTCTAGCAGGATGCTCGCACCGGCGACGTCGCTCACGTCCGCTGTCGTGCTCAGGTAGCGCACGCCGTCCTTGACTTGATCCTGAATGTCGTATTCCGGCAAATTTTCCGGCAGGTCTTGAACGCGCATGTTCGCGATTTGGCCAAGGAGGTCGGGGTCTATCGGGGCGGTGCTCCATGCCAAGGTGGCGGCGGTTTGATCGATCAGCGCCTGAATTTCGGCGTCTGACATGGCGGCCTTCTTTTGCGCAAGCTCGTCGGCCAACTTGGCGGCGTTTTCCTCCGCCAGACCGGCCGCGGGCTTGGTGACGGTCACCCCGCGATAGGGATTGTCCACAAGGACCTTTTTGAGCATCCCCATCAGGTCGTCCACGGTGACGCTGTCAAGCATCGCTTGATGTAGGTTATAATAGTCCGTTGAGCCAAAATCCGCCCAATAGCAGGCGATTATCTGGCCCGCGGTTGTGCCCAATATCGGGTCCTCGATTGTCAGCATCAGATCCAGCTTGGCGGCGCTTCGGATCGCCTCCAGATCGTTCGGCGCGATGCCCTCCGCCAGAATGGTGGCAAGGCCCTCGTCGATCGCCTGGACGACGGTGTCGCGGTCGCTTTCGTTGGCGCCGGTCGCGGTAAAGGTGATCATGGGCGCGATGGTGCCGATTTCGGTGGAACAGCGTAGCGACAGGTCGGGCAGCCGCTCGCGCATCAGCTTCATGATGGCGGACGCGTCGCTGGCTAAAACCTTTGAGAGGATATTCAATGTGAGCGATTCCTCAAGGGACAGATCGTTGTCGACAAAGCTGTAGTGGATGATGGTGGCGTCCTGGGTCTGCGCGCCCATCTCGACCGGAACTTCGTGCGTGGCGTAGGCGGTCTGGGTATAAGGGGGCACCCGCCCGGACAAAATCGGGATCTCCTGGCGATCGTAATGAGAAATATACTCGCTGTCGATGTAGGTGATAAACTTGCGGTAATCCAAGTTTCCGTACAGCACAATCAGCGCGTTTGAGGGATGGTAGTAGGTGTCGTGAAAGGCGATCAGATCCTCGGCGGTCAAGGTGCGAATCTGCTCGGGAAGGCCGCCGTATTGGTGCGCGATGGGGCTTCCCTCAAACATGGTGCGCGTATTGTAGTCTGCTGCCATGAGCTCGGTGGTCAGCGCGCCCTGCATCTCGCTGTAGACGGTTCCGGCGATGGTGATCGGATCTTCGGGATTGCTCAGCTCGTAGCGCCACGCCTCGCGGGACGCCATGCGCGGCTCGGAATAAAGCAGCGGAAAAAATACGCCGGAGAGGTAGTAGTCCATCATGGTCATCAGCTGATCCTCGGACATCGAGGAGAGGGGATAGCTGGTCATGTTGGGATAGGTGTAGGCATTGACGAAGGTGTTGTAGGTCTGGTTCATAAAGGGGAAGAAGAGGTTCGCGTTGGGGTATTTCTGGGAGCCGCACACGGTGATGTGCTCAAACACGTGCGCCTTGCCCGTGTCGTCCAGCGCCGGGGTGCGAAAGGTGATGTCAAAGGAGACGTTGGGGTCATCTGAGGCCAAGTACACAAGTTGCGCGCCGTTCTTCTCGTGCTCGAAAAGAATGTTCGTCGCGCCCAGCACCGGTGTAGGGGTAAGCGAGCGCACCACAAAACCGCCGATTCTGTCGCCGACGGAAGGGAGCTGTACGGAGTCCACCTGCTGCGCAGGTTCCGCCTGCGCAAAAATTGTGCCAAGACAAATGATCAATGCGAGGCCCAGAGACAAAAGCAATCTACGTGTCTTCATGAAATCGATCCTCCCTGCTTTCCTGCGTAAAAATATGTCGATATTTAGCATGAGTATAACCCGGCACGCAAGCGTTGTCAAGGTGTAACATCGGAATGTGGCGCTACCTGGAGGCTGATTTAAATGGCTGATTTAAATGAAGCGGGCGATTGACGGTTGGGGGGGATTGTGGTAAAGTGGAAATATCTTTTAAGGGGAGGCGATTGCGATGATTACGAGGGCAAGTCAGCAGGTCAACACGGCGCGCGAGAAGATGCGCGGCGGGAACGGCACGGTGCATTTGAGCGCGCTGGTGAGCGAACTAACGGAGAATGTGCGGCTGTTTTCGCGGCTCGTGCTCGCGCCGGGCGCGTCGATCGGCTATCATGTGCACGTGGGCGAGACGGAGATGTTCTACTTTGCGCAGGGACGCGGGCTGGTCAGCGACAACGGGACGATGGTCGAGGTGCAGGCCGGCGACGCGATGTCCACGCCAAACGGCTGCGGGCACTCCGTCGAGAATACCGGCGACATCCCTTTGATCCTGATCGCCGCGATCATCCGGGACTAAGGAACTAGGCGGGCGTCGCGGCTTTGCGCGCCGTGGGGCGGGCGAGCAGCCTTGAAAAAATGAAGCTGAGGCACGCGGCCAGCACAAAGCAGGCGACCTGCATGTAAAACGGCGCGCGCGGCGACACGGTATAGAGGAAGCCCGCGGCGAGCGAGCCCACGATCATGCCCAGCGCCCGCGCGGAATTGAACAGGCCGCTGAGCAGCCCGAAATCGCCGTCGCTCGCGCGGGTCATCAGCGACTGTTGCAGCGGCTGGTACATGGCGTTGAACAGATAGAACAGGATGCTGAGCGCAAAAAAGCCAACGAGCGTGGACATAAAGGTCGAGACGAGCAGCGACAGCGCGCACAGCAAAAAGACCGGCGGCAGCACCTTGTCCACGGCGAAGCGGTTGATCAGCACGCGGTTGACGCCCAGCGTCGCCACGAAGCCCAGAATGCCGGTCACCGCCTTGATGATGCCGTTGTAGGAGGAATTGAGGCCCAATTCGCGCTTGATGAAGTAGTTGAAGGCGTTGTCGTACCCGTAAGTGCTCAGCGTCGCAAACGTCACGCACAGCAGAAACACCGCCAGCACCGGCGTCATGCCTCGAAGCGCCTGCCGGAACCCGGAAAGCGACGAAAAGTTTGTGGATGACGCGGCGGGCGTGTGCGCTTGGCGGGTCTCGGGCAGCAGCCAAAGCGCGGAAAGGGTCATCAGACCCAGCGTGATGAACTGCGCGAAAAAGGCGTGGGAGACCGACAGGACGCCCAACATGCCGCCCAGAAAATAGCCGCCCGAGGCGGCGATGCAGTTGACCGCCGCAAACGCCGACATGCGCGCGGCGCGGTTATCCTCGTCCGTAAGGTCGATGGCGCAGGCGGTCAGCGCGACCAAGCCGCCGCTTGAGCCGATGCCGCCCAGAAAGCGCATCACCAGCACAAACGCCTCGCTGCGACCCAGAAAAAAGCCGATCTGCGCCAGCGTGTACAGCGTCATGCCAAGGCAAAATGTGGGCCTGCGCCCGTGCCGATCGGCAAAGCGCCCCCACAGCGGGCTCATGATGAGCATCCCCAGCGCCATCATCGCAAACAGCACGCCGAACATGTAGTCGGCATAGCCCATCTGCGTGAGTAGCGTGGGCGTGACCGGGTGTACGATGTTGGGAAACAGGTTGTTCATGGCGGAAAAGGCCAGAACCCAGCCAAATTGACTCATGTGCGCACTTCCTTTTTGGGCTTTTTCTGATAGCGTTCCTCTTCGCTAAACAGGCAGCCGCAGTATTTTTGCATGTACAATTCAAGCGCGCGGGCCTTGTCCTGCCCCTCGCGGAAGCGCGGGCGGAAGTCGCGGTACAAAAATTCCACGCCGTAGCGCGCCGCCATTTTTTCGCCCGTCTCGCGCAGCAGCGCGTGGTTCTGGTAGGGGCTTATGAGTAGCGTGGTTGAAAAACTGTCAAAACCGTTTTCGCGCGCGTACTTTGCGGTCTGTTCAAGGCGCGTTTGATAGCAATAGCCGCAGCGGTCGTCAAAGGCCGGAATGCCCGAGAGAAACGCGCGCAGGCCGTAATCGCCCCAGGCAATCAGCGGAAGAGAAATGGACTGCGCATAGCCGACCAGCGCGTTTTTGCGCGCCCGGTATTCGGTCGTCGGGTGGATGTTGGGGTTAAACCAAAATCCAGTTACCTCAATGCCTTCCGCGCGAAGCGTGTCGATCGCGCAGATCGAGCAGGGCGCGCAGCAGATGTGCAAAAGTGTCGTCATGAAAAGCGCTCCTTCAAACCGTGGCTGGTGCGCGGAATTTTTGCTTTCATTATAACAGAGCGGCGGCCGAGAAGCAACCCGAAGATTGTTGCGGGTTGACGAAATGCGCGCGAAGGGCTATAATGTGCAGGATGGCGAAAGCGCGTTTTTACGAAGCACTGCACCGCACATTGTGCCACTTTTCGCGCGATGGTACAAGGTGTGGCGCAGGGGTTTCTCAAAATGAGTGTTTGGCATCGGGATCATACAATCGCGAAATAACTAAGGAACCGCTGAATAAATCCCGCACGCGCTGACGGCTGAATTTCCGCCATCTCCGCCCTGCAAATTCCTCGACGTAGCGCTGCTACGCCTTCGGCTTTTGCAAGGCGAATCTGGCGAAAATTCAGCTCGCCATCACGCACGTTCTTTAATCAGCGGTTCCCTAAACAATAGATGGTTTAACAAGCAGGGGAATCGGGTGAAAATCCCGAGCGATCCGGTCACTGTGACCGCAGGGCGCGTTTGCTTTCCACAGGGGAATGGGGCAAGGCCGCCGTGCGCAAGTCAGGGAACCTGCCAAACCAATCTGGGCGGTACTTCCGTAGAAAGTAAGCAGCCTTGACAGACGCTCTTTGCGAGCGGCCTGTTTGTGCGCGCCTTTCTCGAGCGGAGGGCGCGTTTTTTCGTTGATTTGACGGAGGGCGAGGCAGGATGATGGCAGAGGGACAGGCGGGGCAAGTGGCGTTTGTCGGCGTGGGGCCGGGCGATCCGGAACTCATGACGATCAAGGCGGTTAGCGCGATCCGAAACGCGGACGTGCTGGCGCTGGCGGACAGCGGAACGCATAGCGTGGTCATGCGGATTCTGGGCGATTTGGCCGAGGGAAAGCAGCTGTTGCGGCTCAAGATCCCGATGACGGGCGACCGCGCGCAATGGACGCGCGCGCATGCGCGGGCGGCGGAATTGGTGGAGGAATGCCTCTTGGCAGGGAAGCGCGTCGCCTACCCGGTGCTGGGCGACCCCTCGCTATACGCGTCGAGCGGGTACCTGCTCGCGCGGCTCAAGGATCATTTTGCGTGCGAGGTGATCCCCGGCGTGCCCGCCATGTGCGCGGCCGCGGCTGCGGCGCAGGTGCCGCTTTGCGAGGGACGGGAGCGGCTGACCGTGCTGCCCGGCTTTTCGCAGGGGGAGCCTCTTCCGGCGGGCAACGCGCTCGTGATGAAGGCGGGCGGCGCGCTCGGGGCGATCGCCGGCGCGGCGCTGGGGCGAAAGGCGTATGTGGTCAGAAATTTGGGGATGCCGGATGCGCAGGTCGGCACGCTTCAGGACGAATTTGCGCCCAGCTATTTTACGACAGTGCTTGTGAAGGCGGAAGGGGAGACGGCGCATGAAGCCGATTGACGTGGTGGGCGTGGGGCCGGGCGCGCCCGAGCAGGTGACGCAGGCGGCGCGCGAGGTGATCGAAAGGGCGGATCAGGTCTATGCCGCTAAGCGCCATGCGCATCTGGCCGGCGGCGCGGTGCGGCCGCTTGGCGAGGTGCAGGCGGGCGGAACGGTGCTGGTATCGGGCGATCCGGGTCTGTACAGCATGTTGGGGCTGCTCAAGGCGCAATTTGGCGCGGAAAATCTGCGGGTGACGCCCGGGATCAGCGCGCTGCAGATGTTCTGCGCGGCGCTGTGCGAAAGCTGGCAGGACGCGTGCCTATTGAGCGTGCATGGGCGCGACCTGCCGATGTCGGGCGTCGCCTATTCGGTCAGAACCAACGCAAGCACCATCCTGTTTTGCGGCCCCAAGCACACGCCCAATGTCCTTGCGGACGCGCTCATGGGCGCGGGCCTTGCGCAGGTGGAGATGGCGGTCGGCGAGCGGCTCTCCTATCCCCAAGCGCGCATCACGCGCGGGACGCCGTGCGAGATCCTGCGCGGGCAGTATGACCCCCTGTGCATGGTTAGGGTGCGCAACCCCGCGCCCGAGCGCGGGCTTCCGGCGATTGGGCTTGCGGACGACCAGCTGATTCGAGGCAAGGCGCCGATGACCAAGCGCGAAATCCGCATGCTGGTCGTCGCGTCGCTCAGCCTGACGCCCGACGCAATCGTCTGGGACATCGGCGCGGGCACCGGCAGCGTGTCAGTGGAATGCGCGCGGCAATGCCCGTGGGGGCAGGTCTACGCGGTCGAGCGGGATGCGCAGGCGCTTGCGCTGCTCGAAGAAAACAAGGCGAAGTTTTGCGTGAGCAATTTGTGCATCGTGCCCGGCAGCGCGCCGGAGGCGCTGGACAATCTGCCCGCCCCCAGCCATGTGTTCTTGGGCGGAAGCGGCGGGCATTTGCCGCAGATATTGGGCGCGCTCGAGGCGCTTAGCCAGCCGTTTCGCCTGGTCGCGACGGCGGTCTCGCTTGACAGCGCGCAGACAATGCTCAACTGGGCGGAATTTGACGCGGTGCAGGTGGGCGTGAGTCGACTGGAAGACGTGGGGCATGTGCGCCTGTTTCGGGCGCAAAACCCGGTGTTTGTGCTGTCAACGGACAGAAAAGCGAAATGAAAGACCCCAAATACGTGAAATGAGGGACATGATCGGATGAAAAAATTTCTTTTGATGCTGCTTGTGATGGCGCTGTGCGTCGCGCAGGGCGCGGGGCTGGCGCAGGGCGAGGTGGTGCCGGCGCAGGGTGGCGCGGTCGGCGGCGCGCGCTTTACCGATGCGCTGGGAAACGACGTGGTGCTCAGTGGGACCCCCAAGCGCGTCGTCGCGCTGCTGGGCTCGTTTGCCGAGGCCTATACGCTTGCGGGCGGAACGCTGGTGGGCACGACCGAGGACGCGGTGAGCGAGCGCGCGCTGCCGCTTGGCGAAGGCGTGCAGATCATCGGAAAGACGCAGAGCCCCAACCTCGAACTGATCTTGGCGCTGGAGCCGGATTTTGTGATCCTGTCTGCCGAGACCAAGGAGCACCGGGGCATCGGCGACAAGCTTGCGCAGATGGGCGTTGCGTGCGCGTATTTTTCGGTCACGCGCTGGGCGGACTACCTGGACATGTGCGATAAGCTGTGCCGTGTGACCGGCAGGCCTGACCTGTACGAGGCGCAGGTCGCGCAGGTGAAAAAGCCCATTGAGGAGATCCTTGCGCGCGCGAAGGCGAACCCGAATTACGGAAAGAAGACCGCGCTGCTCTTGCGCGCGTTTTCAACCGGCGTCAAGGTCAAGGGGTCGGACAACTTGACCGGCGCGATGCTTGCGGACATGGGGCTTGTCAATATCGCGGACAGCGAGCAGACGCTCATGGAAAACCTGACGATGGAGGAGATCATCCAGCAGGACCCCGACTACATCTTTGTGGCCACGATGGGGGCGAGCGAGGAAAAGGCGATGAAGGCGCTGGCCGAAAACCTGACAAACAACCCCGCGTGGGCAGGTCTTCGCGCGGTCAAGGAGGGGCGGTTCGTCGTGCTGGACAAGCACCTGTTCCACTATAAACCCAACGCGCGCTGGGCGCAATCCTACGTGTTCCTAGAGGATCTTTTGTATGGCGAATAGGCCGCGCAGGCTGCTTGTCGGCGCGCTGGGGCTGCTGGTGGCGTTGATGGCGGTCAACCTGTGCGCGGGCGTGAGCTCCGTATCGCCCGCGCAGATGCTCTCGGCGCTGACGGCGGGCGACGTGAAGGACAAGGCGTATCGTATTTTCCTGTACGTGCGCCTGCCGCGCGCGCTGGCGGCGGTGATGGCGGGCGCGGCGCTGGCGGCGTCGGGGCACCTACTTCAGTCGGTTTTAAGAAATCCGCTGGCTTCTCCCAGCATCATCGGCGTCAACGCGGGCGCGGGGCTGTTTGCGCTGGTCGTGATGGCGTTTTTTCCGGCGCTGGTGGGCCTTGTGCCGGTCGCGGCGTTTCTGGGCGCGTGCGTCGCGGCGTTTGCGGTGTACTTTCTGGCGACGCTGACCGGCGCGTCGAAGACCACGTTGGTGCTGTCGGGCGTCGCGGTGTCCAGTTTGCTGGGCGCGGTGATGGACGCAATCGTCACCTTGGTTCCCGATGCGGCGGTCAGTCGCTCCGCGTTTTCAATCGGCGGCTTTGCCGGGGTCAGCCTTCAAAGTCTGGCCTTTTCGGCGCCGTTTTTGCTGGTTGGCACGCTGATTGCGGCGCTGTTTCGCCGCGAACTGTCCATCCTCGCGCTGGGCGACGAGGTGGCGCAGGGTCTAGGCGTCCGGGTGACCTGCTACCGCACCGTCTTTTTGCTCGCGGCGGCGATGCTGGCGGGGTGCGCGGTCAGCTTTGCGGGGCTCATCGGCTTTGTCGGGCTGATTACGCCGCACGCGGCGCGCATGTTGCTCAAGGAGGACGAGCGGCTGAGGCTTCCGATCGCGATGACGCTGGGCGCGGATCTGTGCCTCGGGTGCGACTTTGCCGCGCGGACGCTGTTTGCGCCGTATGAGATGCCGGTGGGCGTGCTGCTCGCGTTTCTGGGCGCTCCGTTTTTTATCTTCCTATTATATCGGCAAAAAAGGAGCAATCGCCATGATGCGGCTTGAGCATATCACGGCCGGTTACGAGGGCGTGGCCAAGGTGTTTGACGTGAGCGCGCGCTTTGAAAAAGGGGCGCTTACGGTGCTTGTCGGGCCGAACGGATGCGGAAAATCCACGCTCGTCAAGGCCGCCGCGGGGCTGCTTCGCCCGATGGCCGGGCAGGTGTTTCTGAAGGGCGAGCTGCTTAAGCGGCCGTCGCCGAAGCTGCTTGCGCGGGAAGTGTCGTTCATGCCGCAGGGGCGAAGCGCGCCGGGCATTACGGTCGGGCAACTGGCGGCGCACGGGCGCTACCCGCACTTGGGACTTGGGCGCACGCTCACCAAGGGAGACATGGCGCAGGTCGAGGCGGCGCTTGTCAAGACCCATACGCTTGAGTTGGCGAACCGGCCGGTCAATCAACTGTCGGGCGGCGAAAGGCAGCGCGCCTACCTCGCCATGCTGCTCGCGCAGGACACGGGCCTCATCTTTCTGGATGAACCGACCACATTCCTTGACATGAAGAGCCAGTTTGAGCTGATGGACCTGTGCCTTTCGCTTAAGGCGGCGGGCAAGACATTGGTGCTGGTGCTGCACGACTTGCAGCTGGCGCTTCACTACGCCGACCAGCTGATCGTGCTCGAGCGCGGGCGCGCAATCTGCCACGGAACGCCCAAGGCGGTCTTTGACGCGGGGCATTTGCAGGCGGTATTTGGCATAGACATTCGCGAGGTGGAGCGCGGGCAGTACCTGTTCACGAGGGAACCGCTGAATAAATCCCGCACGCGCTAGCGGCTGCATTTCCGTCATCTCCGTCCTGCAAATTCCTCGACGTAGTGCCGCTACGCCTTCGGCCTTTGCAAGACGAATCTGGCGAAAATTCACCTCGCTATCACGCACGTTCTTTAATCAGCGGTACCCTAGAAAACCCGTGCGGACAAACCCGTGAAGGCGAGCGATTTAGATCCAAAAACAATCCAAAGTCTGTTGCCAAGTGCGAACAGACTTTGGATTGTTTTAAGTGAAGGTCGGTCGAGTCGCGCGGTGGGATTAGGCGAGGTCGCGCAGCAGATTTTCGGTCGCCATCGTGCCCATCTTCTGGGTTGCGCCGGGCGTGGAGGCGGCGCAATGCGCGCCGAGCACCACGTTGCCCAAGTGAAACCAGTCCTCCTTGGGGGGTTCCGTGGCAAATGCGTCAAGGCCCGCGCCCCCAATGCGCTCCGCCTTGAGCGCGTCGAGCAGCGCCTCCTCGTCTATGAGTCCGCCGCGCGCAGTGTTGATTAGGATCGCGTCCTTTTTCATCAGCGACAGCTCGCGCGCGCCGATAAAGCCCTGCGTGTCGGGCAAAAGCGGCAGGTGCAGGCTGATAAAGTCCGCTTGGGTCAAGATGTCGTCGGGCTTGGCGTAGGCAATGTCGTGAGACGAGGCATAGGCCGCGTCCCAGTACACGTCGTAGGCCAGCACCGTCATGCCAAAGCCCTGGGCGCGCTGCGCGACCAATTTCCCGATCGCGCCCAGCCCAAATAGGCCCAGCGTCTGCCCGCTCACGTCGTGCGTGCTCATCTTGCGCCAGTCGCCGGCACGGCATTTTTGGTCGATCACCAAGACGCCCCGCGCAATCGAAAGCATCAGCGCCATCGCGTAATCGGCCACCGCCTCGGCGTTTGCGCCCACCGTGCGCGACACCTTGATGCCGCGCGCCTTGCACGCGTCCAGGTCGATGTTATCCACGCCCACCCCGTATTTGGCGATCGCGCGCAGCTGGGGCGCCGCCGCGATCACGTCCGCATCCATCGGATCGACGCCCACAATCACGCCCACACACGGCGCGATTCGCGCGGCCATCTGCGCCTTGTCCAGAATGCTGCCGCTGTCGTTGAGCACAAGTTCATAGCCCGCCTGTGTGAGCTTCTCAAAAAGACTCAGGTCTGTTTTCCCGTAAGAGCGTGGGGTGATCAAAATCTTCTCCGCCATTATTGCCTCCTTATGCGCGCGCCAGCCGGTCGCAAAGCGCCAGCCGCTCGCCGGTGATGTCTACGTGAAAGACCTCCGCGATGACCTGGGTCCAGCCGTGGATGAAATAGGTCCAGCCGTCCTCGATCGACAGGTTGCGTGAAGCGCGCTGCGCCTCGGCTTGGTGCAAAAACTCCAGCGAGCCCCGGTAATTAAGCTCCCAGACCAGCCCGTTTTCGGGAAACAGGCATTGGTTGGTAATGGGCGACCCTGGTCTGTCCTTTCCAAGACCGGTCGCGTTCACCACCAAGGAACCTTCGGGCAATTGCTCGACGATGGCGTCGTTCAGTTCGGCGGTCTTGCACAGGTGAAAGCTCATCGGAACCCGCAAATCGGACAGGACGCGCACCGCTTCCGCAAGGCGCGGCGCGGAGCGGTTGTTCAGGTGAATGCGCGCAGGGACGTCTTGCGCGTGCTTTTCTTGGGCGAGATAGGCGGAGATCGCCAGCGCGCTTCCGCCCGCGCCCAGCACGCACACCTCGCCATGGGTCTTGAGCCAGTGCCCCTTCGGGATGAAGGCGTCGAGCGCCAAGCCGCTTGAGATCGGGTCCTTGGCGTGCGCGCACAGCTTTCCGTCCTTTTTCGAGATGGAAGACAATTCGCCAAACAGGCGCGCGTAGGGATCGATAAATTCAAACAGATCCTTGCAGGCGTCGTACAGGTCGATTTTGTGGGTGGTGACCAGCGCGCCCAGCGACAGCGGGTCGGATTTGATGAAGGAAACAACCGCGCGGTAGTCCTCGACCGGCGCGTGAATGCCGATGTCGATGCCGGTGATGCAGCCGTCAATCGACAGCGCCTCGGCCCACTTCGGGAACAGGCGCATGATGGAGGACTGGCCGGTCGTCACGCCGATAAAATACATCGTGGGGCGGGTTGCGGGCAGCGGAAGATGAATCATGGGAAATCACTCCTTATCAATTGTTTGAAGAAAGTCGCGCGACCGCAAAGGCGCGCGGTTGGTCGCGGCACACGAGGGATAAACAGACCTCGGAATGTTTCGCGCGCAATCGCGGCGAGTCGCGGCGCACGACAGGAAAAAAGACTTTGGTATGTTATGTACGCGATCACGCAAAGGCGCGCGTCGGGTTGACGAGGGTGATCGTCCGCAAAACAGACTCGGGTATGTTTTGCGCGCGCAGGCGCGGGAGAAAGCTGGTCAGCAGGTAATCAAGCCCGATTGCGCCGCCGTAGCTCGTGAGGCGCGCGGCAGTCGTGTCCAGGGACAGGAGCAGTTGCGCCTCAAAGCCCTTTTCGAGCATGTGCACAATCAGCCGAATCTCGTCCTCGTCGCTGTGGTATTTAAAGCGGCCGATCGTGTCGTATTCGAGCAGCGCGCCGGTTCGGGCGATCGCCTCGTGCGGCGCGAAATCGGCGGCCTGCCGGTCGGCGTGGCAGATCAGGATGCGCCAGGGGGGAAGCCCGAGCCGCATACAGGCGTCGATCGCTTGAAGCGCCCCCGCCCCCCGTTCGGTGTGGATGACGAGCGGAACGTCGGCCGCCTTTGCCGCACGGGCGGCGGCGCGCAACTTGTCCTTTGTGCGCCCGGAAAAGCCGTCGGAAGTCAGCGCCGCCTTGACCGCGCCCGCGCAAATGGCCTTGTCCTCCGAAACGCCCTCCAACAGTTCGGACAAAAACAGCGCGTAGAGCGCCCCTTCATCCATCGTGTCGATCGGGTGCCCGGCGGGGTAGAACATCGGCAGGTGAAAGCCGGTCACGCACAGGATCGCAAGGTCGCTTGCCAGGCTGATCGCCCGCAGCGCGCGCGCGTCGCGCCCCGCCCCGCCCGGCTGCGCGTCTAAGAGCGAACGCCCGCCCGCGGCGAAGTAGCGCGCCGCCTCGAGGGAAGACTTGTCGATCTGGTCGATCAGCAGTGCCGGATTTTCCCGCGTGGCGGGCCCCAACGATACATACAAGTGCTCGTGCATCTGGCAGTAGCCCAACTGCGCAAGCGGCAGCGCGCCGGTGACCGTTTTGACCATCGTGCCCATAAAAAGCCCCCTTTCGCCTAGCTCGGAGAAAAGCGATGCCAAGCGCAGTCAGTCGCGCTGGGCGTCCGCCCTGTCAAGCAACAGATCCACTTCAAAGCGGTTGCGGTCGCCACGGTAGCGGGCCAGCGAAAACTCGATCAGCTCGTCCGCTTGGTTGTAGCCCAATGTGGTGAAAAACTGGATGGGCGCGCCGAGCGGGATGCCTAGCAGCCGCGCGTCGGCCTCGTTTGCGGCCACCGCCTCCACGACGCGGGTCACGCGGCAGACGCGCGTCTGTTCGTGGGTGGCAAGGGATTCGTACATCGACGCCGTGGCCATGTCGCGCGTCAGCAGAAACGCGCAGCGCGGATGCGGAAGGTAGGTCTCCACCGTCACGATGGGCTCGCCGTCCGCGCAGCGGAGCCTGTCAAGGTGAATGGACGGGGCGGCAGGCGTCAGGCCAAAGCGCGCCGCGATGGCTTCCGGCATGGGCAGCACCTCAAAGGAAAGCACCTGCGTGCTGGGCGTGAGCCCCGCGCGGGTGATCTGCTCGTCAAAGGTCTCAAGGCGCTTGATAAAATCCTGCTGGATCTTGACGCGCGCGACGAATGTGCCCTTGCTCTTGATGCGGTAGAGCCAGCCCTCCTGCACGAGCTCCGTGATGGCCTGGCGCACCGTCGTGCGGCTGATCCCAAACATCAGGGCAAGCGCCTTTTCTGTTGGAATCAGCCCGTCTACGGCGTAGGCGCCCTGCTTGATCTCGCGCAGCAGCAGCTCTTTTAATTGGAAGTACAACGGGATCGGCACCGCCCGGTTGATCGTTTGCGCCTCGAGCATGGACATCCCTCCCCTCATCCAGATGTTTGGATAAACCCTAATGTAGTAACATAGCCATTATAGCACATTCCGCGCGATTTGCAAGCGGGAAATTGCCTGTTGACACGCCTGATTTATCTGGTTATACTCTTTATAAAATGGTAAGGCAAACCATCAAAGGGGGAGACGACGATGAAAAAGCGGCTGAATGTCGCCATGATCGGCGGCGGCTTTATGGGGAAGGCCCATTCAAACGCGTGGCTTCAGGTCAACAAGTTCTTTGACGCGCCATTTGAGGCGCACCTCAAGGTGATCGTCGGGAATTGCCATGATTTGGCCGACTTTGCCCGGAACTGGGGCTATGACGAGGTGAGCTACGACTGGCGCGCGGTGATGGCGCGGGAGGACATCGACATCGTGGACATCGGCGTTCCGCCCTATCTGCACCACGACATGGTGCTGGCCGCCGCGAAGGCGGGCAAGCACATCGTGTGCGAAAAGCCGTGCGGCATGAATTATCGCGAATGCGTCGAGATGGCCGAGGCGGCGGACGCGGCGGGCGTCGTTCACTATGTCAACCACAACTACCGGCGGGTGCCGGCGGTGGCGTTTGCCAAGCAACTGCTGGACGAAGGGCGGTTGGGCGAGATCTATGAGTGGCGCGGCGCGTATTTGCAGGACTGGATCATGGACCCGGATTTTCCGCTGACGTGGCACTTGGTCGAGGAGAAGGCGGGCGGCGGCGTGCTGTTTGACCTGGGCAGCCATGCGGTCGATCTCGCGCGGTTCATGCTGGGCGAGCCCGAGAGCGTGAGCGCCTCGATGAGGACGTTTATCAAGGAGCGTCCGCTGCCGGGCGAGGGCGCGGCGACCTTCTCCAAGGGCGAGTCGAGCGGGCCTAAGGAGATGGGCAATGTGACGGTGGACGACGCGGTGTCCATGACGATGGCGTTTCCCGGCAATGTGCTGGGATCGATCGACCTGAGCCGTTTTGCCTGCGGGCGCAGAAACTACCACGACTTTGAGATTTACGCAAGCAAGGGCGCGCTCAAGTTCAACTTTGAGCGGATGAACGAGCTTTCGTATCTGGATTTCACCGCGCCCGCGACCGAGCAGGGCTTTCGCCGGATACTGTGCACCGAGCACGAGCATCCCTACGAGGCCGCGTGGTGGCCGTCCGGGCATCCGATCGGCTATGAGAACACGTTCACCAATGCGTTTTACGATTTCCTGAGCGCAATTGACACGGGCGAGCCGGTGACGCCCAATTTGTGGGATGGCGCGAAGGTCATTCGCGTGCTCGAGGCCGCCAAAAGGTCCGATGCGCAGGGGCGCAAGGTCGTCATCGACGAAATTCAGCGGTAAGCGTTTTAGCAAAAATGAGCCCCGCCACAGACCTCGCCCAGTGCCTTTGAAGGCGGGCGAAATGTGGCGGGGCTTAAATCTGCGGGTTGCGGCGGCCTAAGTCCGCGGTTTGCGCAAGCAAACGCAAAGCGCGATCAAGGGGCACGCGGAGGGCGGGATGGACGCGCTAGGTAACCGCTGAATAAATTTGGTCATCACGCACGTTCTTTAATCAGCGCTTCCCTAGGCGCTGGGCGCGTCGGTTGACTTGGGCTTGGGCGTCGGCGCGTTTGTTGCGGGCGCGTCTGCGGACGCGAGGGGGGAGACGGAGTAGAGGATTGTCTTGCGGAAGGCCGCGCTGCTCTTAAACTTGGCCTGCGGGGCCGAGAAGTGCATGGCGACGATCTGCTTGGTGCGCGCCACATTGCCCATGATGACAAAGCCCTTGATGTTCGCGCCGTCCTGCTTGGCCATGTAATTGCACGAGAGCGCGGAGCGGTTCATGAACACCAGCTTGTTGGTGCTCTTGCCCTTTTTAAACTTGTCGTAGCTATCCTTGATCACGTTGAGAAAGCCGTTAAATTCTTTTTTTTGCTGCGCGTTGGTCAATTTCTCGTCGCTGTAGGTCTTGACCGTGATGGCAAGGCGCATCGGTAGCTTGCCGTCTGAGACCGGCTCGACAAACGTCACGGTGTTCGTTCCGGACTCCACCGTCCAGTGCTGGGGCACCTTGAGCGTAATGCCCAGCGCGTCATCGGTGTAATCGACCATGACGTAATCCTTGACGGGGACGTCTTTGGCAGGCGCGGCGCTGGCCGTGGGCACGGGGGTAGCCGTGGGCGCGGCGTCCTGATCGTCGTTCAGGTTCAAGTTAAAATCATCGTTTGTCGGGTTGATCTCGCCCAGCGGGTCAGCCAGCGGATCATCCAGCGAATCGCTCAGCGGGTCATCCGACGAATCGCTCAGCGGGTCAGGCCAGTCGGTGTCGGGCTTCGCCAGCGGATCGGCCAGCGGGTCGGCCAGCGGGTCCAGGGTGGGCGCAGCCGTTTCCGCGACATCAAGCTCGGGCATGAGAGACGGATCGACGGCAATCTTCGGGTCCTTATTGTTGCCGCAGGCCGTGAGCGTGAGCGCGAGCGCGAGCAGCAAAATCCATGAACATATTTTTTTCACACAAGTGTACCTCCGCTATCTGGGTATATCATCGGTTGATTGCCTTCATTATACGCCGATTTGCGCGATTCGTCAATCCATTGGGCGGTTTGAACATTTTCCCTATTGCGCCGGGAAATGCGGCGGGAAATGCGGAAGGGATTGCGCAAAGATCGAGACCGGCTGGAAACCGGTCTCGATCTCGGCCTTCTAACGGGGCGATTGGTCGCGTTCGCGCAGCGCGACGCGGCGGATTTTGCCGGAGATGGTCTTGGGCAGTTCCTCGACAAACTCCACGATGCGCGGGTATTTGTAGGGCGCGGTCATGTGCTTGACGTGGTCTTGCAGCTCCTTTTTGAGCGCGTCGGACGGCGCGTATCCCTTGGCCAGCACGATGGTCGCCTTGACCACTTGGCCGCGCACCGGGTCGGGCACGGCGGTGATCGCGGTCTCGACCACGGCGGGGTGCTCCATGAGCGCGCTCTCCACTTCGAACGGCCCAATGCGGTAGCCGCTCGACTTGATCACGTCGTCCGCGCGACCCACGTACCAGAAATAGCCCCACTCGTCGCGCCACGCCAGGTCGAGCGTATGGTAAATGTTGTCGTGCCAGACCGACTGGGTCTTCTCCTCGTCGCGGTAGTAGCCCATGAACATGCCGATCGGCCGCCCCTTGCGGGTGCGGATCACGATCTCGCCCACGATGCCGGGCGCGCAGGAGTTGCCGTCTTCGTCCACCAGGTCCACGTCAAACTGCGGCGACGGCTTGCCCATGGAGCCGGGGCAGATCTTCATCCAGGGAAAGGTGCCGATCGTCACGCACAGCTCGGTCTGCCCGTAGATCTCGCGCAGCGTGTGCCCGGTCAACTGAAGCCACTTGTTGTAGACCTCGGGGTTGAGCGGCTCGCCCGCGATCGCGCAGCGCTTGATGGCGCTGAGGTCGTAGCGCGAAAGATCCTGCTGAATGAAGAAGCGATAGATGGTCGGCGGCGCGCAGAATGTGGTCACGCGGTATTTCTGGATCACGTCCAACAGGTCTTCCGGGATGAACTTGTCAAAATCATAGGCCATGACCGCGCTGCCCGCCAGCCATTGCCCGTAGAGCTTGCCCCAGACCGACTTGGCCCAGCCGGTCTCGGAAACCGTCAGGTGCAGTCCCCCATCCTCGTTGCCCAGCCAGAAGACCGCCGTCTGGATGTGCCCCAGCGGGTATGCGCAGTCGTGCAGCACCATCTTGGGCATGCCGGAAGTGCCGGAGGTGAAGTAGAGCAGCATCGGGTCGTCGCGATCGTTGAGCGGCAGCGGGCGCGCAAAGGTGGTGGACTGCCGCGCGACCTCTGAATCAAAATCGAGCCAGCCCGCGCGCGTGCCGCGCACGATCAGCTTGTTTTGAAGCGTGGGGCATTGCGCCTCGGCCGCCTCCTCGTACTGCGCAAACGACCCTTCGCCGGTTGCGACGATCAGCTTGATGTCGGCCGCCTGCACGCGGTAGACGATGTCCTTTTCGGTCAGCAGGTTGGTGGCCGGTACGGCGATCGCGCCCAGCTTATGCAGCGCCATGATCGCCGGCCAGAACTGGTGGTGGCGCTTGAGCACCAGCATCACCGCGTCGCCGCGACCGATGCCCAGCGAGGCAAACAGGTTGGCCACCTGATTGGACAGGCGGCTGATGTCCGAAAAGGTAAAGTCGCGCGCTTCGCCATGGGGGTTGCACCACCTGAGCGCCAAGGCGTCCGGCGTCTCGCGACCCAGTCGATCCACGACGTCAAAGGCGAAGTTAAAGTGCGCGGGCGCGACGATGCGAAAGTTTTTGAGGTAATCTTCATAGGAACCGAACTCACTCTGCTCGAGGTATTCTTTGTATAACTGCATGGGAACCATCCCTCCGAAATGCGCAAATTTTATGGAGCGTTTTCCAATTGAATCATCTATCTGGCGGCGACTGGCTATTTGATGACGACCGCGATAAAGCGCGCGTCCGCATCGACGGCGTACATCGCGTGCGGCAGTGCGGAATCGTAGTAAATCGAGTCGCCGGGGCCTAGGTATACGTCGTTGCCGCCCAGCACGATCTTCATGTGCCCCTCGAGCACGTAGTCAAACTCCTGCCCCTCGTGCGCGTGCGCCTCCTTGCCGGTGGTCACGCCGTCGTATTCGACGGTCACGATGAACGGCTCGGCCTTCTTGTCGCGGAAGTTGTAGGCCAAGTGCTGGTAGTGATAGGCCTTGCGGCGGTCAAATGCCAGTCCCTTGCCGCTGCGGGTCAGGATATAGCCAGATAGCTTGGGGCTTTCGCCGGTCAGAAGGTCGGAAATGTCCACGCCCAGCGTGCCGGCAATGTTGAACAGGTGGCTGAACGAAAAATCGCGCTCGCCACGCTCGTACTCAAGGTATTCATCGATGGGAACGCCCGAGTGGCGGGCGACCTCCTCGGCCGAAAGACCGCTGATGTCGCGCAGATCGGCAATGCGAAGCGCAATATTGCGAATGTTCTCAGTCATTTCGCTGGTCCCTCCTTCAAATAATCCATCCAAAGCATTTCCCCCTACGATAGCATTGAGGGGCTTCGTTGTCAAGCGCAATGGTCAGAATAATGCTTAAGGTTTCATGTGGTTTCGTCCGGCTGCGCCCCATGCGGTTTTTGTCACACCGTTTTAATGGCACGCGGCGCGCGACTGTGGTACAATAAATATGGGGAACCGCTGACTAAATCCCGCACGCGCTGACGGCCGCATTTCCGCCATCTCCGCCCTGCAAAATCCTTGACGTAGCGCTGCTACGCCTTCGGCCTTTGCAAGGCGAAGCTGACGAAAATTCAGCTCGCCATCACGCACGTTCTTTAATCAGCGCTTCCCTAAAAGCCACAAAAAGAGGGGGACGAGCATGAAAAGGGTCCTTACGATGTTGCTGACCGCGATGGTGTGCCTGGCGCCGTCGTATGCGCTTGCGGCGAATTACGAAATTGTGGATTACCTGATTGAGGCCAACGTGCAAGCGGACGGCGCGGCGCAGATCACCGAGACGCTGACCTACGACTTTGACGGGGACTACAACGGCATCCTCTCCGCCCTTGACGTGGGCGACGTCTCTTCCCTGGAGGGGCTTACGCTGTTTGTCGACGACCAGACGCAGCTTCGGCGGGTCGATGTGCTGGACAATACCCCCAACACCTATGTCGCCCAGAAAAACGGCGACATGGTCGAGGTGCGCGCCTATGCGCCCGGCCACGCGGGGATGCGCCGCTTTCGCTATGAATACCGGATGACCGGCATGGCCCAGCGCTACCAAGACGCGGCGCGGCTCAATTACAAGCTGATCGGGGTGAACAACCCGGAAGGCCTTGAAAGGGCGACGGTGCGCGTGACGCTGCCGGGCGCGGTGATCGACGCGTGGGCGCACGGCGTGGCGCGAACCGGCCAAGTGGTCAAGGCGGGTCGCCAGGTCGAAGTGAGCGGGCTTGCCGTGGAGCCGGGTCAGTTTGTCGAACTTGACGTGCTCTTTGATGAGGCGGCGCTGGCACAGGCGCCTGTGATCGGGCAGCCGATCGTAGACGAGGCGCGCGCGCTCGAGAAGCAATTGGCGCAGCAGGAGGCCGAGGCGGACGCGCGCAGCACGCGAAACAAGGGCTTTTTCAAGGTTGGGATATTGGGCGGAAGCGCCGCGTTTGCCGCGTGGTTCATGCTGCTGCTCAAAAGGCAGCACGCGGTGCGCGGGTACAAGCGCAAGCGCGAAAAGGGGATTGCGGGCGATTTCGCGCAGTTGGCCGCGCTTCCGGCCGCCATGGGGCAGCTGCTCAAGCAAAACCAAGTGGATACCGACGGACTGGCGGGCACCATTTTAGAGCTTGCGCGCGCGGGGCTGGTCGCGATCAAGCCGCCCGAAGGCGATGGCGGCATGGGCTTTGTGCGCACAGACAAGGCGTCCGAGGGACTGGAGGCGCATCAGGCGCTGGTGCTGGAATGGCTTTTCAGCGGCGGAAACACCGTCTGCGTCAGCCACTGGAACGCCGGAAAGGACTACGCGCAGGCGCACGCGTTTGAGCAGCGGTTGGGCGCGTATCGCGACCAGGTCAAGGAAGACGCGGTCGCGCGCGGCCTCCAGTTTGCCGGAGAGGGGAAGCTGATTTTGACGGTCGTGCTGATGGCGGTGAGCGCGATCGTGCTGTGCGTCTTGGCGGGCGTCGCCGATCTGTGGTGGATGATCCCGGTCATTGTGGTGGCGGCAGGGCTCATGTGGTGGCGGTTTGCCTCGCTCAGGGTGCACACCGACGCGGGCGACGCGGCGCTTGACGCGATCGACCAATTCATCGAGCGCATGGGCAAGGAGCAAGCGCCCGACAGCGCGGCGCTTTTGCCGCTCGCGGTCGCGCTGGGACTCATGGATGAGATGGACGTAGAGCGGGGCCAAGATGCCGCGCGCGAATTTGATTACAATTCCGCCATGCCGTGGCTGTACATGGGCTGGCGGCATGACGTGTACTGGATGCGCCGCGACCTGCGCGAGACGCATCGGCACAACGAGTCGGTGCCCGATCCCAGCGCGTCGCACGGAAGCGGCTCCGGTGGCGCTTCCTCGGGCGGCGGCGGTGGCGGCGGCGGGCATGGCGCGTGGTAGCCCGGCGCGCGTGCCGGGCGTTTGCGCTGAAATAGCGATGGCCAACGACAATCAAGCCATTTAGGGGAAAGGTGGTGCGCAATGAAGGGCGTTCGGGTCAGCGAACCATTGAAGGCAAAGTTTGATGCGATGTCGCTCGAGCAATTTGGGGTGCTGCTCATGGGCAAGGTGTATCAGGAACTGTCCGCTTATGTACTGGTCAACGCGGAAGGCGAAGTCACCGCGCTTAAGCTGTTCGACACGAGCCATGCGCCGGAAATGCTGGGGCGCGTGCGCCCGACCAACCGCACCGTGGCGCTGTTTAGCAATCACCCGACCGGCAGCATGGTGCCCACGGCGGACGACCTGCGCAACCGCAGGCTGCTGTTGGACGCTGAATTGTACATGGTCTGCGAAACCTGCTGCGTGCGATACGAGATTGACCTAAAGCCCGCGAACTAACCGCAATCGGCGCGGTCGCACGAGATCCGATTTTTCCGCGAAAAGCGAAAATACGAACGAAAACGGCCGCTGATTCAAAAAGTCAGCGACCGCTTTTGCTGCGTCCGGCGCGGCGGCAGCCGTGACGGAAGGGTGGCTCCGTGGGTTCGAAAGACCGCGAGACAGCCCCAACCTATAGGGAGCTGTACATGAATGCCACAGTAAGGACGTACAGCTCGAGGGGATAGTGTGAAAGGGGGCGAGCAGCCCACCTTTCGCGTTCAATCACCGCGTGAGCGGCAGCACGGCACCGCAGTGCCGGGCTGCGCGAGATCGCCCGAGTTCGGTCGGGCGATCTCTTGAGTTACTTATGAGCGTTCTAGCGGTGCGAGCATTCCTG
>JAVXNW010000015.1:0-32992 GCA_036645575.1 Clostridia bacterium
TGATATAGGCTTGCCAGCGTGCCACAAGGGCCTGCGCCTCGTCGCGCTCGGGCGGAAGATCGCGGCTTTCGCCAAAGCGTTTGAGCAGCTTTAATTTTATATATGAAAAACTGCGTAAGCTTTATAAAAATGCTTTCCGCAGTGATGTGGAAAATCGAGGTAGTCCTCGCCCGTTTCTTAAACGGCGCCTGTTTGTCTTGCGCACCCTGCAAGAGCACCGTGCATTACACGAGCCCAAACACCGCGCCCAAGCGGATGACGGCGATTATCGCCATAGAAAAAGACCTATTATCCCTTGGCGGGAAATAGGTCTCGTTTTGGCGCGCCCGGCGCGATTCGAACGCGCGGTCTTTCGAGTCGGAGTCGAACACTCTATCCTCTGAGCTACGGGCGCATGGAACCTACTAAGTATACTCCATGCGCGGGGAGAATGCAATACCGGCAGCATGTAAAATTCGGCTGAGCGGGCTAGGCGGCGGGATGTGGGCGCGGCGGGTGAGCGAGGCGGGTGAGCGGGGGAGAGGTGGCGAGGTTGGGGACACGAGGTTGGGGACACGAGGTGGGGGATAAATGTGCTTTTACATGCTGCGTGTTGCACCGCGCTTGATGTTGTGATATACTGATATATCAAGGATTTGGGTTTGAAATTCGGGAGGTAGACGTGGTTAAAGCACCTTCGCGCCACGCTGTGGCGGGGATTGTCTTGGGGATGCTCTCGGGGATGTTGCTCCTGCCCTCGCTCATGTTCATGAACGTGCTGATCGTGCCGGTGGTGCTGATTTCGGTGCTCGGGGTGTGGTCGGGTTGGGCGGCGGCGGCGGTCGCGATGGTGTCGCAATTGTCGATGGCTTATCTATATGGCGGGGGACTGATGACGCTGGCGGTCTTTGACGCGGTGGTGGTGCCTGCCTGTGCCATCCTTTATCTGGTGCTCAGCCGTCCCAAGTTTAGGGATGGCGTCAAGTGGGCCGCGCTTGTGCAGCTGGGCGTGATGTTTGTGCTGGTGGTGACTGCGTGGATTGCGGTCAAGCAGGACCTGATCGACTACATGACCCAGTCGATGCGCGCGATGTTTAACGCGGTTCCGCAGGAGCAGTTGGGGCTATTGCTCAGCTACTTGGGCGAGGCGGGCGTATACGGCACCCAGACCGGACTGGATTTTTCCAAGGCGCTGACTGCCGTTGAGCAGACGCAGTTGCTTGACGCGCTCGAGGCCGCTTATAGCGCCCAGATGCGGCTGGACCTTCCGACCACGCTGCTGGTCGGGGGCATGACCACCGGCTGCGTGGCCTATTGGCTGTCGGCGCGCGTGGTGGCGCGGCGCGGTGATCAGCCGCCGATCGCGTACCTGCATCCCGACGAGTGGCGAATCAAGCCGCACATGGTGATCGGCCCGCCCGCGTGCACGCTGGCGGTGTACATTGCCTACACCATGGGCATGCGCGGCGCGGACGGCGTGTATTTGGCCATGCTGAACCTGAGTGGATTCTTTTTCACGATCCAAGGATTGGGCGCGGTCGATCGGCGGTTCAAGCGCAATGGAACGGTTGGCGCTGCGCGCAAGCTGCTCCTGATCATGCTGGTGGCGATTGCGCCGTGGGCACTGGTGGGGATCGGGCTGGCTTCGGCGCTGTTTGGCTCCGACGGGCTGATTTCCAACTTCATTAGAAGACAAAAAGGCGAGGGGGACGGGCAATTATGAAGGTGATTTTGCTTCAGGATATCAAGGGGTCCGGCAAGAAGGATCAGATCATCGAGGTAAACGACGGCTACGGCCGCAATTACCTGCTGCCGCGCAAGATGGCGCGCGAGGCGACGAGCGAGGCGCTCAACTCGATCACCAAATCGAAGCAGGCCGAGCAACACCGCGAGGATGTCAAGCGCGAAGAAGCGGAAAAACTGGCGCATGAGCTCAAGGGCAAAGTGGTGGTGTTGCAGGCCAAGGGCGGCGAGGGCGGCAAGCTCTACGGCTCGATCACCGGGCAGGAGATCGCGGACGGACTCAAGGCGCAGCACGGGCTGGAGATCGACAAGCGCAAAATCGAGCTGGACGAGCCGATCAAGACCGGTGGCCAGACGCTGTTCACGGTGCGCGTCGCCGCGGGCGTCGCGGCGCGCATGATCTTAAACGTCGTGGTTACTTCTAAATAGCGAAGCAGGGCGGAAAGCCCTTTCCTTTTGACGGGCGTCAGGGCAGGTTGCGCGAAGAGCTTCTATCGCGCAACCTGCCTCGCGCGATAGAAGCGAAGGGGCTTTTGCCGCCGCGATCAACGAAGGAGCTAGCGCATCATGGAACAGAGGATGCCGGGCGAGCGTGTGCCGCCGCACCATGCCGACGCGGAAAAGTCGGTATTGGGCGCGATGATGATTTCAAACGAGGCCGTCCTGCTGGCAAATGAAATGCTCGCGCCGGACGACTTCTACGATCCGGCGCACCGGGAAATATTCGACGCAATGACCTATCTGGCCGGCCAATCGCGGCCGGTCGATTTGGTGACGGTGGACGAGGAGCTGACGCGGCGCGGAAAGTTGGACGGCGTGGGCGGCATTGACGCGCTCATCGAGCTGTCCCGCTTTGTGCCGTCGGCCGCCAACGTGTCTGCCTATATCCGCATCGTGGACGAAAAATCCACGCTGCGCAAGCTGATCGGGGCGGCGGGCGAGATCTCGCAGATGAGCTTTACCGGAGATAAGGAGGCTGAGGAGATTCTCGCGGCCTCCGAAAAACTGATCTACGACATCACCATGCGCAAGGGCGGCGAGATGCTCAAGCCCATTCAGCCCATCCTGATCGACACCTATGAGATGATCGATCGCTTGGTGCAGAACAAGGGCAAGATCGAGGGCGTGCCGACCGGCTATCACGAGCTGGACGATTTGCTGACCGGGCTTCACGGCGGCGAGCTGGTGCTGCTCGCCGCGCGCCCGTCGATGGGCAAGACCAGCCTTGGCATGAACATCATCGAAAACGCCGCCATTCGCTATGGCAAGAAGGCGGCGATCTTCTCGCTTGAAATGCCGGGCGAGCAGCTGGCCATGCGCATGATGTGCACCGAGGCGCGCGTCAACATGCAGAACGTGCGCAAGGGCATTTTGCAGGACGACGAGTGGCTCAGGCTGTGCGAATCCATGAGCGTGATCGGGCAGGCCAGCATACACATCGACGCCACCAGCGGCATTACCGTGCCCGAGATCCGCTCCAAGGCGCGCAGGCTCCAGATGGAGGAGGGGCTCGACGTCATCATGATCGACTACCTGCAGCTGATGAGCGGGTCCGGCAAGTTCGGTTCGCGCCAGGAGGAGGTCTCGAGCATCTCCCGCGCGCTCAAGGGCCTCGCGCAGGAATTGGGCGTGCCGGTGCTCGCGCTGTCCCAGCTGTCGCGCGCGCCGTCCGGGCGCTCAAACCACCGCCCGATCCTCTCCGATATCCGCGATTCCGGCGCCATCGAGCAGGACGCCGACGTCGTCATGTTCATTCACCGCGAGGACTATTACGACAAGGACACCGAGCTTAAAAACGTCGCGGAGATCATCATCGCCAAGCAGCGAAACGGCGCGCTCGGCACCGTCAACCTAGGCTGGCGCGGCGAGCTCACTTGGTTTATGGACTTGTCCCCCAACGCCCAACAGGCGGGGTAGGCGACGCGCGCAGGAAAAATGCGAATAGATGGAGCGGATGCTTGCGTCCGCAACAGACACAGGTGCGCAGCGACACGCGGTCGCTGCGCACCTGTTAGTCCATCGCGCAAACGCGCGAAATTTACGGGGGGAGGCGCTTCTAAACCGCCGGCTCGGGCGTGATGGCGATTGACAGCGCTTCAAGCTGCTCCTCATGCACATCCGAGGGCGCGCCCATCATCAGGCAGTTGGCGTTTTGCGCCTTCGGGAAGGCGATCACGTCGCGCAGGCTGGGCTTTCCGGACAGGATCATCACCAACCGGTCGATGCCAAACGCGAACCCGCCATGCGGCGGCGTGCCATACTTGAACGCCTCGAGCAGGTAGCCAAACCGCTTCTGCGCCTCATCGGGCGTAAGGCCGATCAGGTCGAACATCTCGGACTGCCAGTCGCTGCGGTGGATTCGGATCGAGCCGGAACCCATCTCGATGCCGTTGAGCACCAGGTCGTACGCCTTGGCGCGCACGAGACCCGGCTCGGTCTTCATGAGCTCGCGGTCCTCGTCCATCACCGAGGTAAAGGGGTGGTGCATCGCGACATAGCGCTTTTCGTCCTCGTCGTACTCGAGCAGCGGGAACTCGGTCACCCAGAACAGGTTGTATTGGTCGTCCGGGATCAGCCCGTGGCGCTTGCCGATCTCCTTGCGCAGTTCGCCAAGCGACTGGAGCACGACGCTTTTCTTGTCCGCGACAAAGAACAGCGCGTCGCCCGGGTGCGCGTCCATCGCGCCAAGCAGCGTCTCCTTGAGCGGCTCCGTCAGGAATTTATTGAACGAGGACTTGGTCGTGCCGTCCGCATTGACAACCACCCACGCAAGCCCCTTCGCGCGATAGGTCTTGATGTACTCCGCCAGGCTGTCGATCTCCTTGCGGCTCATCTTGCCGCCCAGACCCACCGCGTTGATGCCGCGCACCGTGCCGCCCTCGCTGACCGCGCCCTCAAACACGCCAAACCCGCACTGCGCCACCTGATCCGTCACGTTTATCAGCTTTAGCCCAAAGCGCGTGTCCGGCTTGTCGGAACCGTACTGCTCCATCGCGTCGCGCCACGTCATCCGCGCAAGCGGCAGCGCAAGCTCGATGCCCTTCACGCTTTGAAAGATCTCGGCAAACGCGCCCTCGATCACGGTCTGTATGTCGATCGGCTCGATGAAGCTCATCTCGACGTCGCACTGCGTAAACTCCGGCTGGCGATCCGCGCGGCTATCCTCGTCGCGGAAGCACCGCGCCACCTGATAGTACTTGTCGAACCCGCCCACCATCAGCAGCTGCTTGTAGATCTGCGGGGACTGCGGCAGCGCGTAGAACTGACCCGCGTGCAGGCGCGACGGCACCAGAAAGTCGCGCGCGCCCTCGGGCGAGGATTTGGACAGAATCGGCGTCTCGACTTCGGTAAAGCCCTCCGCGTCCATGTGGCGGCGAATCGCGCTCGTCACCTTCGCGCGCAGGCGCAGCGTCTCCTGCACCGAGGGCTTGCGCAGGTCGAGGTAGCGGTATTTGAGCCGCACCAACTCGCTTTCCTCCGCCGCGTCGTCGATGTAGATCGGCGGGGTCTCCGCCTTGTTGATGAGCTGCGCGTTGAGCACAAATACCTCGACGTCGCCGTTTTTCATCTTGGGGTTGACCGCGTCCTGCGCGCGCGCGCGAACCTCGCCGATCACCGACACCACGTACTCGCCGCGCAGCGACGCGCCCAGTTTAAAGCACTCGCTTCCGCAGGTCGCCTCGTCAAACACCAACTGCACCAGTCCCTCGCGGTCGCGCAGCCATACAAACACCACGCCGCCCAAGTCGCGCGTGCGCTGCACCCATCCCGACAAGTGCACCTGCTGTCCCGAAAGCGCCGTTGTAATCGCGCCGCAATAGTGCGACCGGCGATAGCCAATCTCCGTCATGATTTTGTTCCTCCTTAGTCGCCTGCTATTTTTTTAGAAACTGAATGAGTTCATCGCGCGCGATTTCGCGCTCCGCGCTCTCCCGCATGTCGCGCAGCTTGACCACGCCCCGTTGAAGTTCGTCGTCCGCCAGCACGATCACGCGCGGCGCGCCCGTCTTGTCCGCGTATTTGAACTGCGCCTTGAGCGAGCGCGCCGCGTGGTCAAGGTCCGCCTTGATGCCCGCGCCGCGCAACTCGCTCACCAGTTTGACGCCCTCAAGGCGCGCCCGCGCGCCGAGTGTACAGACAAATACCTCGTACAGGCAGGGCACTTCGGGGGCCGCGCCCTGCGCCTTTTGCACCATGAGCAGCCGCTCAAGCCCCATGCCAAACCCGATCCCGGGCGTCGAAGGACCGCCCAATTCCTCGACAAGCCCGTCGTACCGACCGCCGCCGCACACCGTCAAATTGCCGCCGGGCGTGCGCGCGATCACCTCGAAAACCGTCTTTGTGTAGTAGTCAAGCCCGCGCACGATCCGGCTGTCCAGCGCGTATTCGACGCCCAGCGCGCTCAAGTATTGCTGCAATTGATCAAAGTGCGCCTGGCAGTCCGGGCACAGGTGCGCAAGCATCGAGGGCGCGCCTTCGATCGCGTGCTGGCATTTTTCCTCCTTGCAATCGAGGATGCGCAGCGGATTTCGCGCAAACCGGCCCTTGCAGTCCGGGCACAATTGGTCCACCTTGGGTTCGAGAAATTCGGTCAGCAGCTCGAAGTACTTTTTCCGGCAGTCCGGGCAGCCGATCGAGTTGATCGACAGGCACAAATCCTTGATGCCGCACCGCTTGACCAGTTCGAGCGCCAGGGTGATCACTTCCGCGTCGCAGCTGGCGTCCTTGGCGCCAAATACCTCGATGCCGTTTTGGTGAAATTCGCGAAGTCTGCCCGCCTGCGGCTTTTCGTAGCGGAAGCAGGGGCAATTCACGTAGTACATCTTTAAAGGAAGCGGGCCGGCAAACAGCTTGCCCTCCAAAAACGCGCGCGCCACGCCCGCCGTGCCCTCGGGCTTGAGCGTGACCGAGCGCGCGCCCTTGTCCAAAAAGGTATACATTTCCTTTTGCACGACGTCGGTCGTGTCGCCCACGCTGCGCTGGAACAGCTCCGTGTGCTCGAACATGGGCGTTCGCACCTCGCGGTAGCCGAACAGATCGCATACCTCGCGCATGATTTGCTCCGCCGCCTGCCAGAAATAGCTGTCCTCGGGCAGAATGTCCTGCGTGCCCTTCGGCGCCTGTGTCAACATCGGTTATCCTCCTCTATTGGCTCAACAACAAAAAGACCTCCCGCCCGAAAAGGGACGAAGGCCTTCGTGGTGCCACCCTTATTAAGGCGCGTGCGCGCCTCACTCTATCCGCCGTATCGCTGCGGTGCGCCCTCATTGCAAGGGAGGCTCGGGGTTGTCTTTGGGAAAAGGGTCGGAACGGCGCTCTCAGCCGCGACGCCGCTCTCTTTGTCCATGCCTTTGCCTACTCGTCCCGTCAAAGCCGTGCTCGTATGGGGCGATTATAGCGCAAAAGCGTGGCCGTTGTCAAGTGAAAAATGGCGCGCCATTGGCGCTTTTTGCCTATAAAGCCAATTGACGCTAAAACGCTTGCATTGATTGTCACATATCTGTTATAATTAAACCATCCTGTGAGAGAGAATGATGCAAAAGAGGGATGGGTATGAAGCCGAAGGATTACCGCTTTAACGGAAAGAGACCGCTGGTGCTTGACCAGGCATCGACCGAGGCAAGCGACAAGATCAAGGACATGAAGGACGAACTGGTGCAGCGCACCGAAGAGAACATCGAACAGATTGGCAAGCTTCAGGAACGACTGTACGCGGATGGCCGCGAGGGGTTGGTGATCGTCTTGCAGGCGATGGACGCCGCGGGCAAGGATTCGACGATCAAGCACGTCATGACCGGCCTCAATCCGCAGGGCGTGGACGTCTACTCGTTCAAGGCCCCGACGGTCAATGAGCTGAAACACGACTTTCTCTGGCGGATCGGCAAATGCCTGCCCGAAAAGGGCAAGATCGCCATCTTCAACCGCTCGCACTATGAAGATGTGCTGGCCGTCGGCGTGCTCAAATTGTACGAGAACTTTGCGCTGCCCGCGCGCTGCCCGGCCGATCAGCTCATCGAAAAACGGATGCGGAGCATTGTCGATTTTGAACAGTACCTCTACGACAGCGGCATTCGCATGATGAAGATCTTCCTGCACGTGTCCAAGGACGAGCAGAAAAAGCGCCTGCTCGAGCGGATCGACCGGCCGGAAAAGAACTGGAAGTTCGACGCAGGCGACCTCAAGGCCCGCGCCATGTGGGACAAATACCAGAAGGCCTACGAGGACACCATCAACGCCACCGCGACCAAGCACTGCCCGTGGTACGTGATCCCGGCCGACGACAAGTGGTTCGCGCGCTACCTGATCAGCGAGGCGGTGCTCGACACGCTGGACAAGATGAACCCGCAATACCCCGAACTGGGCGAGGACGAGGCCGCCGCGCTGCCCGCTCTGCGCGCGCAGTTGATGGACGAGGCCGAATAAAGCAGTCCCCCTTGCGCATACCATGTGTGCGAAGGGGGGCGTTTTGATGACGCTTGGCATACGCGCACAGGCGCTGTGCGCAATTTTAAAAGGGGTGCTCATCGCGGTGGCCGTGACCGCGACGGGCATGGCGCTGCTTGCGCTGTTGGTGGTGAAATTCGGCCTTGGCGACGGCGCGTTGACGGTGTGCAATCAGGCGATCAAGGTGGCGTCCATCGTGGCGGGCGCGTATGTCGCGGTCGGGCGCGGGGGCACGCGCGGGTTTGTGCTGGGCGCGGCGACCGGGCTTTTGTACATGATTTTTAGCTACGCGCTGTACTGCGCGCTCGGCGGCGAGGGCGTATCGGCCATGCTGCTGACCGGGGAATTTGCGATGGGCGCGGCGATCGGCGCGCTTTCAGGCGCCTTGGTCGCCAACCTGCGCCCCGGAAAAAAGCGCCTGCGAACCCCCAAGCCCAAGGCCAAAAAGGCTCCGGTCGCGTCCTGAAGCGGAACGCTCGCAGGGACGTTCGGCCAACAAGCGCGACAAAGAACGACAAAAATCGGCCGCTGATGATGTCCATCAGCGGCCGATTTTTAGTTGCGATGCGCTAAAAAATCGCTCAAATTCCTTACCAGCCCAGCCGCGCGCTTTGGTCGAAGGAGGGCTTGAGGGCGGGGTAGAGCATTTCGTACAGGCCGAACGCGTCGCCGTAGGCGGCTTGGTTGGCCTTGCACGGAAGCGTCTCGGTCTCCACGCGCAACACCGTGATCGCCTCGCTCAGGTCGCGCCACACGCCCGCGCCCACGCCCGCGACGAGCACCGCGCCGTATGCGCCGCCCTCGCTGGCCGCCGACATCGTGTAGACCGGCAGGTCGAACACGTCGGCCTGAATCTGCCGCCACAGGGGCGACGCCGCGCCGCCGCCTGAGGTATAGACCTTCTCGGCGGGCGCGACGCGGGTGATCAGCTCGATCACCTGCTTGAGCGAATAGGTGACGCCCTCCATGACCGAGCGGGTCATGTCGCCGCGCGTGGTGCCCAGATTCATGCCGTAAAACACGCTTCGGCAGTTCGGGTCCGGGTAGGGACAGCGCTCGCCCGCCAGATACGGCAGGTAGATCACGCCGTTTGAGCCGGGCTTCGAGGAAGCCGCCTGCGCGCCCATCAGGTCGTATACGTTTTGCCCGCTTGCCTTGGCGCGCGCGATCTCGCCCTCGCACAGCGTGTCGCGGTACCAGCGGTAGGCGCTGCCCGCCGCCTGCGTGCAGCCCAGCGCGTGCCACAGTCCGGGCGCGTTGTTGCAAAACATCTGCAACTTTCCCTCGGGATTTTCGTGGAAGCCCTGAAAGCCCATCGCGACGTTGCCCGCGGTGCCGATCACGACGCCCAGAATGCCCGGCTTGACAAGGCCCGATCCGGTCGTCTGAATGACCGCGTCGCCGCCGCCCGCGTACACCTTGAGCCCGACGGGAAGCCCGGTTTCCTGCGCGGCTTCGCGCGTGACAGTGCCCGCAAGGTCGGTTGACTCAAGGGACGTCGGGAAGACGCGCTTGTCAAGGCCCGCCTTTTCGATCAGCTGGTCGTTCCACTGGCGCTTTTCGGTATTGAAAAAGCCGGTGCCGGACGCGTCCGATACGTCGATGGCGATTTCGCCCGTCAGCAGGAACCGGATATAATCCTTGGGGCAGCAGAACACGTCCATTCGGGCGTAGTTTTCCGGCTCCAATTCCTTGAGCCAGAGCAATTTTCCGCCGGTGTAGCCGGTCAGCATCTGGTTGTTGGTGTAGCTGCGCAGCGCAGCGGGGCCGCCGACCAAGCGCGTGAGGTCGTCGCACTGCTTTTGCGTGCGCTGATCGCACCACAGGATCGAGGGGCGAATCACATGGCGCGCCTGGTCAAGGGCGACCAGCCCGTGCATCTGTCCCGACAGGCTGAGCCCTAAAATCTGCTCGGAGGGCACTTGCGCTTTTTGGATGATCGCCTGACAGCCGCGCGCGATGGCCGCCCACCAGTCGGCGGGGTTCTGCTCCGCCCAGCCGGGCTTCGGGGTATAGAGCGGGTATTCCTCGGTTTTGGATGCGACGACGCGACCGGTCTGATCAACGAGGATACATTTGGCGCCCGATGTGCCGATGTCAAGACCGATCAGGTATTGGTTTGCCATAAAGCGCAGCCTCCCTTACTTTTTCATGGACTTGTCGGTGTGCGATATGCGGTCGATTTCCTTGAAATCCAGTTTGTTTTCGGACTTGTGCTTGAGCCGATGGATGTTGGTGCGGTGCGAAAAGAGCGCCAGCGCCGTGATCAAGAGCGAAAAGCCGATCGCCGCCCAGTCGCCCCAATGAAAGAGCACCGTGAGGAGCGAAAACAGCGACGCCGACGCGATGGACGCAATCGACATCGTGTGCGTGAACTTGAGCACGATCACTTGGCAGACGACGAGCGCCACGCCGATCAGCGGGTCGAGCACCAGCACCAGGCCAAGCGATGTCGCAATGCCCTTGCCGCCCTTAAAGCGGAACAGTGCGGGCCAGTTGTGGCCTAGAATCGCGCACAGGCCGCCTAAGCGCGCACCCCAAATGCCCCCGAGCCAAAGGCCGATCAGCGCGGCCAGCACGCCCTTGAGCACGTCGCCCAGCAGCGTCAGCAGGCTGGGCACCCAGCCCATCGTGCGCAGCACGTTGGTCGTGCCCGCACTTTTTGAACCACGGTGGCGCACGTCGAACTTGCCCAGCGCCTTGCTGATGACCACCCCAGTCTGAAAGTTGCCCAGCAAGTACCCGATCACCGCCACGATTGCCATTTTGACGATCATTTCAATCACTTACTACTTTCTTTGCTGCGTTCCCTCAGGATGAAGCGGAGCGGCGTCCCTTCAAAGCCGAACGACTTGCGGAAATGGTTTTGCAGGTAGCGTTCGTAGGAGAAGTGCATGAGCTTTTCTTCGTTTATGAAGAAGATGAACGTGGGCGGGCACACGCCGTGCTGCGTCGCGTAGTAGATCTTGAGCCTGCGCCCGTTGGTGCTGGGCGGCGCGAGCGCGACCTGCGCGTCTGAGAGGATGTCGTTGAGCAGGCCGGTCGTTATGCGGCGGCTGGCCTGGGCGTAGACCGCGCGCACCATGTCCAGAATCTTGTGCGTGCGCTGACCGCTCAGCGCCGAGATGTACAGAATCGGCGCGTAGTCCATGAACTTGAGCGCCTCCCTGACCGTCTTTGTGTAGGCTTCGACCGTGCCGGTCTCCTTTTCCATCGCGTCCCACTTGTTGACCAGGATGATGGCCGCCTTGCCCTGCTCGTCGATGTAGCCCGCAATCTTGGCGTCCTGCTCAGACACGCCTTCCTGCGCGTCGATCACGAGCAGCGCCACGTCGCACCGGTCGATCGCCGCCAGCGCGCGCACCACCGAAAAGCGCTCGAGCGACTGGTATTCAATGGCGCGCTTGCGCCGAATGCCGGCGGTGTCGATGATGACGAACTCGTCGCCGTTGTCGGTTAGGCGCGTGTCAATCGCGTCGCGGGTCGTGCCCGGAATGTTCGAAACCATCACGCGATCCTGCCCAAGCAGGCGGTTGACCAAGGAGCTCTTGCCCACGTTGGGCTTTCCAACCACCGCGATCTGCACGGCGGTGTGCGGCGCTTCCTCGGCGTCGGGGCTTGGGAAGTACTGGCAGATGCGGTCCAGCAGGTCGCCGAAGTTCATCATGTTGACCGATGAAATGGCGATCGGGTCGCCCATGCCCAGCTGATAAAAGTCGTAAATCTCGTTGGTCTGCGCGACGTTGTCGATCTTGTTGACCACCAGCACGAGCGGCTTTTTGCTGCGGCGCAGCATGTCCGCGACCGTCTCGTCGTCCGCCGTCATGCCCTCGCGCCCGTCCACAAAGAACAGGATCACGTCGCAGGTCTCAATCGCGATTTCCGCCTGCATCCGCATCTGCCGAAGCAGCACGTCCTCGCTGTTGGGGTCGATGCCGCCCGTGTCGATCAGCGTAAACTGGTAGTTTTGCCACTCGCAGTCCGCATAGACGCGGTCGCGGGTCACGCCGGGCGTGTCCTCCACGATCGATATGCGCCGTCCGGCGATCTTGTTAAAAAAAGTGGACTTGCCCACGTTCGGGCGCCCCACAATTGCCACCAATGGTTTTGCCATGTCAGCCTCCTACCGGTAAGCCGGAGAGCGCATTTACGAGCGCTTCCCCGCTTGATACCTTGATAATCGGAACGCCCAGCGTTCGGGTGACGCTCGTTAGCGGCATATCGTCAAGAAAGACATCTTCGCCTTCGCGCAGCATACTTTCGCAGATCAGGATGCGCTCGGCCGCGCAGCCCGACAGGGTTCGGATGAGGTCGCTTCCGGTCAGCAGTCCGGACACGGTGACGGTTGGCCCGAAAAAGTGGTTTTCGGTCGCGCGCACCTCGCAGTCCACGCCCGGGATCGGCATGTCATCCAACAGTTTTTGCAAAAACGGCGCAACCGATACGCCGCACGCGAGCACGACGCGCGCCGGGCGCACCTTGGAAAAGTCCGCGTCCCGCCAAGCGGAGCGATACTGCGTCTCGAGCAAGCGGCACAGCCCCACGCCGTTTTCGATCTGCGGATAGTCGCCATAGGCTTCGTCCGTCGGAAAGTCGCGCCCCGCCAGCAGGTAGAACTCGTCGGCCGGATGCACAAACGGATCGCCCAATTCCGCCAGGCATTTTTCGCGCACCGCGTCAATCTGGGTAAGCACGCGCGCCGCGCCCGCGCGGTCGTAGGGCGCGATCGGGTAGAGGCCTTCGCGGTGGGTGGTCAGCCCCACCGGCACCACCGCAAGGGAGCGCGCGTGGGGCCAAAGCAGCAGCAGTTCGCGCATCGTCTGATCGAGCGCGGGGCCGTCGTTGAGTCCGGGGCAGAGCACCGCCTGCGTGTGAAAGGACAGCCCCGCCTGCGCAAGCTTTGTGAGCTGCGCATAGCCTTGGGCGCCCTTTTCCTGCCCCAGCAGGCGCGCGCGAAGCGTTGGGTCGGTCGCGTGGATGGATATGTACAGCGGGGCGCAGCGCCGCGCGATGATGCGGTCCAGTTCCTGCTCGCTCACGTTGGTCAGCGTCACAAAGTTGCCCATCATGAGCGACATTCGCCAGTCGTCGTCCTTGACGCGCAGCGTGGGGCGCGTGTGCGCGGGCAGCTGATCGACAAAGCAGAACAGGCAATGGTTGATGCAGTCGCGCTGGCAGGACATGAGCGGCTGATCAAAGCCCAACCCCATCGGGTCGTACCGCCCCTTGCGCAGCGAAAATTCCAGACGCGCTTCGCCGCGCGCGATCGAAAGCGTCAGGCGCGTCGCGCAGGTAAACGCCTGATAGTCGATGAAGTCGCGCAGACGCCGCCCGTTGATTGACAGGAGCATGTCCCCCGGCAAGAGCCCCGCGCGCGCGCAGACGCTTCCGGCGTCCACCCGGACAATGCGATGCGGCATACATACCTCCACTTTCGAACACAGCTTGAATACCATATCATTATTATGGCCAGTTTCCATCAGTTCGTCAAGCGCTTCTGGGAAAATTATAGCACCGCGCAGGCGAAAGCCTAAGCGGTGCCATAAGTGCTTCACAATTAGAAGGCGAAAACGCGCCTTATTTGCTCTGCTCGGTCTTGATTTCCTTGAGGCGCTTCATCACGTCGTTTTCGCCGCGCCCGAAATAGTCGTGCAGGCGCGCGTATTGCTGGTACAGCTTTTCATAGACGCGCTGGTTTTCTGCGATCGGCTTGTACACCACGTCGAGCACGCCGCCCATCTCCTTGGCCGCATCCACGATTGAATCGTAGCCGCCCGCCGCCTTGCCCGCCGCCAACGCGCCAAACATGGCCGAGCCAAGCGCCGGGGCCTGGGTCGAGCGCGCAATGCGGATCTCGCGCCCGGTCACGTCCGCGTACACCTGCATCACAAAGGGGTTCTTCTGCGCGATGCCGCCGCACGCGTACAGGTTTTTGATGTGCACGCCGCTTTGCTCAAACGTGTCGAAGATCATCCGCGCGCCGTAGGCGGTCGCCTCAATCAGCGCCCGGTACATTTCCTCCGGCTTGGTCGTCAGCGTCATGCCCAGCATCATCCCCGACAGCCGTCCGTCCACCAGCACCGAGCGGTTGCCGTTCCACCAGTCAAGCGCCACCAGGCCACTTTCGCCCACCTTGAACTGCTTTGCCTTTTCGGTCAGCAGCACGTGCAGCGAGACGCCCTGCGCGCGCGCCTCTTGGGCGTAGGCCTCCGGCACGCAGTTGTCCACGAACCAGTTGAAGTGGTCGCCCATCATCTGGCTGGCCTCGTAGCCAAGCAGCCCCGGAATCACGCCGTCCTCGACCACGCCGCACATGCCGGGCACGATGCACTCCTTGTCATACACCATGATGTGGCAGGTGGAGGTGCCCATGATCATCAGCATGTCGCCCGACTGCGTAAGCCCGGTCGGCGGAAGCGATACGTGCGCGTCCACGTTGGCCACCGCGACCGCGGTGCCCGCCCTAAGGCCGGTCAGCTTGGCCGCCTCGGGCGTAATCGTGCCCGCCTTGGCGCCGATCGGGTAGATGTCGCGCGACAGCTTTTCATCGACCACGTGCTCGAGGCGCGGGTCGAGCGCCTTGAAAAATTCGTTTGAAGGGTAGCCCTTGGTCTTGTGCCAGAGCGCCTTGTAGCCCGCCGTGCAGCTGTTGCGCGCCTCGACGCCGGTCAATTGCCAGATGACCCAGTCGGCGGCCTCCATGAAGCGGTCGGCGTCTTCGTAGACGTCGGGCGCTTCCTTGAGCGTCTGCCAGATCTTCGGGAACATCCACTCGCTCGACGTCTTGCCGCCGTAGCGCGCCATGAACGCTTCGCCGCGCTCCAGGGCGATGCGGTTGAGGTCGTCCGCCTCTTTTTGCGCCGCGTGGTGCTTCCACAGCTTGATGTAGGCGTGCGGGTTGTGCTTGTATTTTTCATAAAAGCAAAGGGGGACGCCCGCCTTGTCGGTCGCAATCAGCGTGCAGGCGGTAAAGTCGATGCCCACGCCGATCACGTCATCGGGCGATATGCCGCTTAATTTGATCGCTTCGGGGATCGTGTAGGCAAGGCAATCGAGGTAGTCCTGCGGGTGCTCAAGCGCCCAGTCGGGCGCAAGCCTCGTGCCATCGGGAAGCGCCTCGTCCATGACGCCATGCGGGTAATCCATCGTCGCGCTGCCCAATTCGCGGCCGGTGCCGATCTCGACCACCAGCGCGCGCGCGGAGAGCGTGCCATAGTCAATGCCAAGTGCATATTTGCTCATGATGGGAACCTCCTCCTAATCGATAAAAACGCAAGCATGTCCTTGATTCGACAATACGACGGGCGGAGGCGAAAATCCTGCCTATCGGAAAAATTCGAAACCAATTCCGTGAAATTTGAACCTGCGCAGACCCAACGCGCTCGGGCGAAAACCCGCGCGCAACAATGCGGGCGCCTTGCCGCCCCGCGAAAAAGGGCGGGCATCTTTGCGCGTTTTCTAAAAAAGGCCGCCCCGCGAAGGTGGCGGGGCGACCCTTTGGAAAAATTTACTGGTCGGTGAGCTTGGTCAAAAGCTCGGTGCTGCGCTTCAAGAACGCGACCATGCGGCCTTCCTCAAGCGGACTGCGCGCCATCTCGGCCAGATCCGCGACCTGCTCGACGATCATCTGGTCGAGCGCCGGATCGGTGCTGCGCTCCAGGTATTGGATCAGCGGGTGCTTGGCGTTGAGCGCAAGCGTCCGGGTGACGGGCATGGAGAAGCCCTGATTGCCCCACACCTTGGACATATCGGAGAACCTGCGCGACTGCTCGTCCACCGTCATCATCGCGGGGATGCTGTCCTGCTTAAAGTGCGTGAGCTTGACCGTCAGATCCTCCTGGTGGAGCGCCTCGCGGAACTTGTCCTCGAGCGCCTTGCGCGTCTCTTCGCTCGCCTCGCCCTCCTCGGTCAGTCCGTCGATGCCCGCGTCCACGCGCAGGAACTTGAGCTTCATATCCTTGTCCGAGCCCGAGTATTCGAGGAAGGACATGAAGTTGTTGTCAATCAGCGTGTCGAGCACCACGACGTCCTTGCCCTCGTGCGTGTACAATTCGATCATCTGCGCCTGCCGCTTTTTGTCGCTGGCGTAGTAGATGACCTTTTCTTCCTTGGCGCTGTCGCAGTTGGCGTCTGTGTACTCCTTGATCGTCAGGTACTTGTCATCTACCGTCTTGAGCAGCAGCGCGTCCTTCACGCGCTCGTAGAACTTCTGGTCGCGCACGCAGCCGTATTTGACAAACGGGTGGATGTCGTCCCAGTACTTTTGATAGTCCTCGCGCTTGCCGGTGAACTCGCTCACCAGTCGGTCGGCCACCTTGCGCGTGATGTAGGCGGACATCTTCTTGACGTAGCCGTCGTTTTGCAAAAACGACCTGGATACGTTGAGCGGCAGATCCGGGCAGTCGATCGCGCCCTTGAGCAGCATCAGGAACTCCGGGATCACTTCCTTGATGTTGTCGGCGACAAAGACCTGATTGTTGTACAGCTTAATCGTTCCCTCGCTTGAGGAGAACTCGTTTTTGATCTTGGGGAAATACAGGATGCCCTTTAGGTTGAACGGGTACTCCGCGTTCAGGTGGATCCAGAACAGCGGCTCGTCGTAGTCCTTAAACACCTTGTGGTAAAACGCCTTGTACTCCTCATCGGTGCAGTCGGTCGGCTTTTTCATCCACAGGGGCGTCGGGTCGTTGACCTGCTCGGGCGCGGCTTGCGCGTCTTCGCCCTCGCCTTCGTCTACCTCGTCTACCTCGTCTACCTCGCCTTCGCCGTCCTCGCCCTCGTGATCCGCGTGGTCGGCTCCGCAGGTGCATTCATCCTCGTGCGCGTGGTCGGCACCGCAGGTGCATTCATCCTCGTGCGCGTGATCGGCCCCGCAGGTGCATTCATCCTCGTGCGCGGGATCCTCATGCGCCTGCGCGGGCTTGACTTCGCTCAGGAAGATCGCCACCGGCATGAACGCGCAGTATTTTTCGAGCGTCTCGCGCAGCGTGTAGCGCGCAAGGAACTCGCGGTCTTCGGCGTTTAAAAACAGCGTGATCGTGGTGCCGCGCGTCGTGCGCTCGGAGGCGTCCAGGTCGTAGGCCATGCCGTCGGCGCTCTCCCAGCGAACCGGCTGCGCGTCCTTTAGATAGCTCATCGTGTCGATGACCACCTTGCTAGAGACCATGAACGCGGAGTAAAAGCCCAGCCCGAAGTGGCCGATGATGCCGCCCGACTGGCCCTCCTCGGGCTTGTACTTGTTTAAAAACTCCTCCGCGCCGGAGAAGGCCACCTGCGAAATAAAGCGCTTGACCTCGTCCTGGGTCATGCCGATGCCGTTGTCGATGATCTTGAGCGTGCCCTCCGCCTCGTCCGCGATCACGTCCACCCGGTAATTCGCCTCGGCCTCCGCCTCGCCTTTCAGCACAAGCATCTTGTGCTTGGCAATGGCGTCGCAGCCGTTAGAGACCAGCTCGCGCAGGAAGATGTCCTTGTCCGAATACAGCCAGCGCTTGATCACCGGCATGATGTTTTCTGCATGAATCGAGATCGTTCCTTTTTCAGCCATATGAAATGCCTCCCAGTATGCGATAATATCTTTCTCCCCTATTGTAATGACCGCGCGCGCGGTTGTCAATAGGAAATTAGCACTCGATTAGGTGGAGTGCTAACAATTAACAGGATGGACACAATGGCGCATAGCGCGGCGGGATCGGTCATAAGGTTAGGAGACGAGAAGGGGGGGCGTTGCGATGTCGGTGCCGTGGGAATTGATCGGGGCATTTGCGTTGGGGCTTGTGCTTCTTTACCTGATCGGGCTGTTGCTGCTGGTGCCGATGCGCTTTTTGTGGCGGCTGATGGCGGGCGCGCTGCTCGGGGCGCTGGCGCTGTGGGTGGTCAATCAATTTGCGGGGCTGACCGGCTTTTCGGTGGCGCTCAATCCCTTCACCGCGCTCACCGTGGGCGCGCTGGGGCTGCCGGGCGCGGCGCTGGTGGTCGCGATACAGTGCCTGTTATGACGCGAGCCGACACGGCAAAAAAAGGCCGACCCAAGTTAAAGGGTCGGCCTTTGGAGAACTGATTTTGATCAGACGGCGGCGGTCAGGATGAAGGAGGCGATGGTGGCGACCGTCAGGATGACGACGGCCCAGAACAGCATCTGCGCGTAGCAGTCGGTGTAGGTGACGTCCTCCTTGCGTGCGCGCGCGCGGTTGATGCTGATGACGTAGACGGTCGTAATCAGGATCATCGCCAGCGCGAAGAAGTTGACGTATTCGATGAGCCCCGATCCGCGCGCGTCGCTGAGCAGGTTCATGCCGACGATCATCGAGGACACGGCGCCGAAGATACCGGTGTTCATCGCGCCCATGGCGTCCACGCGGTTGTAGGCGTTGTTGTAAAGGCCGATGCACACCCACAGCAGCATCCCGAACAGGCTCAGGAAGGCCTTGAGGAACAGGCCGTAGCCCGAGCGCGCGACGCGGGTGACGAAGACGAACTCCATCGTCTTTTTGCCTTCGGTCTCGAAGGCGACGTTTTCAAAGACCGGGTCGTTCATCTTGCTCGAGTACTCGTTGAGGTAGGAGCCGCAGGTGGTGTTGATGACGTCGAAGCCCGCGACCGTCAGGTACGGGCTGACGCCGCTAAACTCGTCATCGGGGATCAGGCGCACGCGGCTCATGTCGCGCTCGTCTTCGATGAAGATCTTGAGCTGGTGGCTGTCGAGCGGGTAGCGGGTGGTGTCAAAGTACTTTTCGACCGTCGAAGAGATGCGATACTGCTGATAGTGCTCGCCGGCGGGCAGGCCGTCCTCCACGCCGTGGCGATCGATCATCAGGGTCTTGCTGGCGGGGGAGAAGCTGCCGTTGCCGATGATGAAGCGATTGCCCGGATAATCGGCGGGATCTTTGAGGTAGCCCATCGGGTCGTCCGCGTCGTTCCAGCGGAACCACAGCAGGAAGGTGTTTTGCCAGCTGTTGTTGGAGACCGAGACGTTGGTGATGGACTCCATGTACATGCCGGTCTTGACCGGAACAGAACCTTCGACGATGGTCAATTCCGCCATCTTGGCGTCGTCAATCAGCGGCGTCTGGTCGTATTTGGAGACGGTCTCAACCTTGTTGTTGTACATGAGAATGGAGGCGCGAACCGCATAGACGCCCATGGGGACGATCAGGATCAACATGGCGATGACGATTTTCATCTTGTACTTCCGGGTGAGTGACGCAAATTCCTTAAACATAAGCGTGCCATCCTTTCGTAAGTGGAAATATAGTAATAAATGCCACGGATGTTATCATTATAGACGCGCGGGTTGATTGTGTCAATCAGCCCGCGCACTTTGTTGGAAACTATATTTTCTGTATCAATAGCGAAAGGAAAATGCGTAAAACAGGGAATTGATCAGTTGCTGCTGGGCGGAATCATCGCGATCACGCGGCCGGCAAAGTCGTTAAACGACAGCGTCTGCAAAATCACCTTGCCAGGTCCGGTCAGCCGGGTCAAAAACAGGCCTTCGCCGCCAAAGAACAGGTTCATAGCGCCCTTGACGGTCTCCACTTGGTAGGCGACCGTGGTCTCAAAGGCGACCACGTTGCCGGTGTCCACGCGCAGCGTCTCGCCCGGGGCAAGCGTCAGTTCCTTGACGTCCCCGTCCACCTCGAGAAACGCGAGTCCCTCGCCCGACAGCTTCTCTAAAACAAAGCCCTCGCCGCCCAGCAGGCCGCCCGAGAATCGCTTGGTCAGCGTCACGTTCAGCTTGACCTCCGGCTGCGCGCACAAAAACGCGCCCTTCTGGCAGATCAGGTCGGGCTTGCCGGTCAGGTCGTAGGGCACGATCACGCCCGGCGCGGTCGCTGAAAAGGCGATCATCGCGCCCGCGCGGTCGCTTGAAAAGGTGCTCTGGAACATCGACTCGCCCGCGAACATCCGGCCAAGTCCCTTCAGCAGGCCGCCGTGCGTGTTGGTCTGCATCTCGATGCCGTCGGTCATCCAAGACATGGCGCCCGACTGGGTGAACAGGCTCTCGCCGCGATCAAGCGTCACCTCGACCGCAGGTACGGTGCTTCCGATCAAATGATACTTCATGGGCATTCCTCCTTAACAACTGGTGTGGCCAGATTATAACATAATTTCCGGGCGTTTTGCAAATCCTGGAATATTTCATGCTATAATGGGCGTGGATTGCCTATCTTGCAAGGGGGCGGGACGATGTTTTTGCCGGACGCGGTCGGGGACGTACTGAATCGCCTGGAGGGCGCGGGCTATGGCGCGTGGGCGGTCGGCGGGTGCGTGCGCGATCAACTGCTGAATAGGCGCGTGAGCGACTGGGACGTGTGCACGCAGGCGCTTCCCGAGCAAGTGGCGCGGGTATTTGAGGGAACGCGGGTGCTTGAGACCGGCCTTCAACACGGAACGGTGACCCTCCTCACGCAGGGGCTGGCGATCGAGGTCACGACGCTGCGCGCGGACGGCGCGTACCCGGATCATCGGCGGCCGGAGAAGGTGCGCTTTGTGCGCGAGCTTGAAAAGGACCTTGCGCGGCGCGACTTTACCGTGAACGCCATGGCGTACCGCGAAGGGGAGGGGCTGACCGACCTGTTTGGCGGGCAGGAGGACCTCAAAAGGCGCGTCATTCGGTGCGTGGGGTGCGCGCGGGCACGCTTTGAGGAGGATGCGCTGCGCATATTGCGCGCCGTGCGCTTTGCGGCGCAGCTGGATTTTTTTCTGGAGGAGGCGACCGGGCGCGCGGTGCGCGATGGGGCGGGGACGCTTGCCTACGTGTCCGCCGAGCGAATTTACGCGGAGCTTTTGAAGCTGCTCGCAGGGCCCGGCGCGGCGCGCGTCCTTGGGCTATATAATGAAGTGACGCAAGAGGTCCTGCCGGGCGCGCGCGCGGATCAGGCCGAGATCGCGTCCCTTCCGCCCGATCCGGCGCTGCGGCTTGCGCTCATCTTGGCCGACGCGCAGCCGCTTTTCGTCATGGCGCGGCTCAAGGCGGACAGGCGCACGACGGAAAAGGTCGCGTACCTGTGCGCGGAAATGAAAAGCGCCGTGCCCGAGGATCGCGCGGGCGCGTTGCGCTTGCTCGGGCGCGCGGGCGGATACCCCTTGGCGCGGGAGGTCTGCGCGCTGTGGCGCGCAAGGGCGCGCGACGTGAGCGCGGTTTGCAAAACGCTTGACCAATTGGAAAGGGAAGGCGCGTGCTATCGCGTCCGCGACCTTTCCGTTGGCGGGGGCGACATTGCGCGGATGGGCTTTTCGGGCGAGGCGATTGGAAAGACGCTCGAAATGCTACGGCAAAAAGTGATCGAGGGGACGCTGCCCAACGAGCGCGCGGCGCTCCTGAGCGAGGCGGCGCGCCGAAGGATCGGGTCAAATACGTGAGCGCGGGAAAGGCGCGCGCCGGGCGCTTGACCGAAATGACGCCCGGCGCTTTTTCAGGCGCAAAAACAGCGCGATTTGGCGCAAATGCGTGGAAATGTGAGGGAAATATGTATTTTTCCCTTGCAATAGCGCCGGAAGGATGGTATAATTGCCATATCATAAAGCATCGTTGCCCCTTTTTTTTTCATTATTGTCTTTTTTGTACCGATCTGTCTTTCCATCATCCCATGGGTACCCTGGCGCCGCAAGGTCGCTTCAGCATAGGGAATAATCGTATGGAGGTATCTTTCATGAGGAAATTGCTGTCTATGATCCTGGTTCTTTCCATGGTGCTTGGCGTTGCCGCAGTGGCGACGGCCGAGACAGCCGACAACTACAAGATCGCCATCCTCACCGGTACTGTGTCCCAGGGCGAAGAGGAATTCCGTGCCGCCGAGCGCGAGCTCACAAACGATCCCGACCATATCATCACCGATACCTATCCCGACAACTTCATGGCCGAAATGGAAACCACCGTTTCCAAGCTGGTTGCGTTTGCCGCTGACCCCGAGGTCAAGGCGATCGTGATGTGCCAGGCGGTTCCGGGCGCCAAGGCGGCGTTTGATAAGATTCGTGAAATGGGTCGCGACGACATCCTGCTCATCGCCGGCACGCCGCAGGAAGATCCCGCGGTCATCTCCGCCGCTTCCGACATCGTCATGTATGCCGACGAAGTCAAGCAGGCCGATACCATCATGGAAAAGTGCCAAGACTGGGGCATTGACGTGCTCATCCACTATTCGTTCCCGCGCCACATGGCGATGGAACTGATCGTCGGCCGCCACACGCTGCTTCAGGAGAACGCAGACGCGCTGGGCATCGAATTGGTTGACGTGACCGCGCCCGACCCGACGGCCGAAGCCGGCCTGTCCGCGTCGCAGCAGTTCATCCTTGAGGATGTTCCCCAGCAGATCGCAAAGTACGAAGGCAAAAAGGTCGCCTTCTTCACCACCAACTGCGGCATGCAGCCCTCCTTGCAGCAGGCGTGCCTCGACCTGCCCAACGCCTACTATCCGCAGCCGTGCTGCCCGTCGCCCTACCATGGCTTCCCCGCGACGCTGGGTCTTGAACTGACCCTTGGCGGAGACGACGTAGCCGCGCTGACCGCGATCGCCGAGAAGCTCGACGAGCACGACGCCGCCGGCCGCTATTCCACGTGGCCGTCGCCTGTCGCGATGACCGTCATCGAGCTTGGCACGCAGTATGCGCGCGACTACATCTCCGGCAAGATCACTTCGCGCAACGACGCCGAAGCGCTCAAGGCGATGTTCGACGCCAAGATCCCGGGCGCCAAGGTTGATTTCTACACCAACGCCGAAGGCAAGACCTTTGACAACTACTACACCATCCTGCTCGCGCCGGTCAATTTCGAGGATTATCTGGCCAAATAAGCTCACCAACTGACGCAAACGGCCCGCCCCCCGTGGGCGGGCCGGTTTTCCTTAAGGAGGGATACCGATTTGGGCGCAGAATATGTGCTGGAAATGAAGAATATCACCAAGCGATATGGCGAGAACACCGTGCTGGAGGACGTCTCATTGGCGATCCGGCCCGGTGAAATTCACGCGCTGCTGGGTGAAAACGGCGCGGGCAAATCGACGCTCATGAACGTGCTGTTTGGCATGCCGGTCATACATTCGACCGGAGGATTTGAAGGCAACGTGTCCATCGACGGCGACGTGGTTCACATCGTCTCGCCGCACGACGCGATGTACAAGGGAATCGGCATGGTGCATCAGGAGTTCATGCTGTTACCCGGCTTTACCATTACCGAAAACATCAAGCTGAACCGCGAGATCGCAAAGCCCAACGTGGTGAGCAAGATCTTGGGCAAGAACATGGAGACGCTCGACATGGACGCCATGGCGCGGGACGCGCGCAAGGCGCTTGACAGCGTGGGCATGTCGATTGACGAATACACCTTGGTGGCGGGGCTGCCTGTCGGGTACATGCAATTTGTTGAAATTGCGCGCGAGATTGACAAGACCGGCATCAAACTGCTGGTGTTTGACGAACCGACCGCCGTGTTGACCGAATCCGAGGCGGACGAATTGGTCAAGGTCATGAAGCAGATTGCAGCGAGCGGCATCGCGATTATCTTTATTACCCACCGGTTGGATGAGGTGATCGCGGCGTCCGATTCGATTACGATATTGCGCGACGGGAAAATGGCCGCGACGCGCGAAACCGCGAAGACCAACATCGTCGAACTGGCGGAGCTGATGATCGGGCGCAAGGGCGAAGGCATGATTGCCACCGTGCCCAAGACCCAACCGCACGCGGACGTCGTCGCGCTCAAGGTCGATCACCTGTCGGTCAAAATGCCGGGCGAGGAAGTCAAGGACGTGTCCTTTTCGGTCTACCAAGGCGAGGTGCTGGGGATAGGCGGATTGGCGGGGCAGGGCAAGATCGGCATTCCCAACGGCATCATGGGCGTATACCCCGCGACCGGCAACGTCGAGTTCTTTGGGGAAAAGCACGACTTGGGCGACGCGGGCAAGGCGCTACGCGCGGGCATGTCGATGGTGTCAGAGGACAGGCGCGGCGTGGGGCTGCTGCTTGACCAGTCGATTGAGGACAACATCGTCTTTAACGCGATGCAGATCAAGGGCGAGTACCTCCATAAGCTGCTCTTTCTCACCAACAAAAACGACCGCGAGATTCGCCAGACCGCCCTTGACATGATCAAGCGCCTCGACATTCGCTGCACGTCGCCCACGCAACACACCGGCACGCTCTCGGGCGGCAACCAACAGAAGGTGTGTATTGCGCGCGCGCTGGTGATGAAGCCGAAGTTTTTGTTCGTATCGGAGCCGACGCGCGGCATCGACATTGGCGCGAAAAAGCTGGTGCTCGAGACGCTGGTGAACCTCAACCGCGAGATGGGCATGACCATCGTCATGGTGTCGTCGGAATTGCAGGAGTTGCGCTCCATCTGCGACCGCATTGCGATCGTATCGGAGGGCAGGATGGTCGATATATTGCCCACGGACAGCTCCGACGCCGATTTTGGTCTGGCGATGTCCGGCATTAAACCGGGCTCACAGAAAGGGGGCACGGCAAATGGCTAAGAAACTTGCCCAGCGCATCGTGGCGATCGTGCTGGTTGCGCTGGCCGCCGTGCTGATGGTGATCGGCGTCATCGGCTTAGGCAAGCGCACGAGCGCCGAAGGGCAGACGCTGCTGAGCAGTATGCGCGCGCGCTCGCTGCTCGAGGCGACCGGCGAGGGCGTCGTGGAGTCCTACGTCGCCATTGCCAAAAAGGAAGCCACCGCCAAGGTAAAGGCCGAGGGCGGCTCGATGTCGGATATGCGCGCGGCGGTCGCGGCGGCTGAAAAGCAGGCGCGCGAAGGCAATACCGCATCGACCATCGACTATGAGACGACCGACACGGCGCAGCTCGAGGCGTCGGTCACCGAGCTTGAGGGCGCGCTTTTGGCGTACTACGCGGAGAAGACGCGCGCCGAAGAGGCCTACGCCGATGAGATGTGGGCATCCGGCGAGCTGGCCGCCGCGCAAGAGGCGGCGCTCATGGAAAAATCCGCGGCGCCGGCGGACGCCGAGGGCACTTCTTCGGGCATGGACGACATGGCGCTTGACACCGAAGCAGAAGTGGACATGTCGGGCTTTGTCGCGACCGATGAAATGAACCGACTGATGCAAGTCGCGGACGAAAAATACCTGTTGGTGAGCGCGGCGATCAAGGGCATCTATCCGGTGCTCGACGACGATGCGCTGATCACCCTCAAATCGACCATCACGTTTCTCGTGTGTCAGCCGGGCGACACCTACACGACGATGTTCGACCGGTTCAACCAGTCGGGCGGCGGCGCGGCGCTTGCGGACAGCGGCTGGACGGCGCAGATCATTCGCTACGGCGACGACCTGATCACGGTGGCCGTTGGCTTAATCATCTTGGCGGCGCTGGTGCTGTTTTATCAGGTGCTGGTCAAGAAGCTGGGTCTGCCAAGGCTGATCATCGGCATGTTCTTCGTGCTGCTGTGCGTGCTTTCGATGATCTACGACTTGTCGCTTTCAAAGCTTCTCTCAAATACCATCGTGCGCATGGGCATGAACAGCATCTTGGTGCTTGCCATGGTGCCCGGCATACAGTGCGGCATCAGCCTCAACCTGGGTTTGCCGATTGGCATCGTGGGCGGCTTGCTGGGCGGCCTTTTGTGCATCGAACTTGGGTACAGCGGGTGGCTGGGATTCCTGTTCGCCATTGCGGTGGGCGTGGTGATCTCAATCGTGTGCGGCTACCTGTACGGGCTGTTGCTCAACCGGCTCAAGGGCAGCGAGATGGCGGTCACGACCTACGTCGGCTTCTCGGTCGTGTCGCTCATGTGCATTGCGTGGCTGGTGCTGCCGTTTCAGTCGCTGCAATTGCGCTGGCCGATGGGGCCGGGGCTTCGCAACACGCTGAGCATGCAGTCCTCCTTTAAGCACATCTTGGATAGCCTCTGGTCCTTTAAGATCGGCTCGTTCACGGTGCCGACGGGGCTACTGCTGTTTATGCTGCTGTGCTGCTTCCTCGTCTGGCTGTTTAGCCGCTCGAGGACGGGCGTGGCGATGCAGGCGGCGGGCAACAACCCGCGCTTTGCCGAGGCGACCGGCATCAACGTAGACAAGATGCGCATCATCGGCACCATCCTGTCAACGGCCCTTGGCGCGATCGGCATTCTGGTGTACTCGCAGAGCTACGGCTTCATGCAGTTGTACACCGCGCCCCGCCAGATGGGCTTTATCGCCGCGTCGGCCATCCTGATTGGCGGCGCGTCCACTTCGCGATGCAAAATCAGCCACGTGCTGATCGGAACCTTCCTGTTTCAGGGCGTGTTGACGCTGGGCATGCCGGTTGCGAACGTATTGGTTCCGCAGTCCACAATATCCGAAACCATGCGCATACTGATCTCCAACGGCATCATCCTCTATGCGTTGACCAAATCGGGAGGTGAGTCGCGTGCGTAATAAGCAGCGTATTTTGGACATCATGCGCAACAACGCGGTCACGATCATGTTCGTGCTCTTGTGCGTTTTGTCCATGGTCTATTCGGGACAGTCGGTCTCCTACGTGATCTTTGAGTTGTTCGGCCGGCTTTCGCGCAATGCCTTCATCGTGCTGGCGCTGATCATTCCGATCATTGCGGGCATGGGCATCAACTTCGCCATCACGATCGGCGCAATGGCGGCGCAGATCGCGGCGCTGTGGGTGCTGGAGTGGGGCATTCCGGGCACCGGCGGCTTCGTCGTCGCGTGGCTGATGACGATCCCGATCGCGGGCGTCTTTGGCTACCTGATCGGAAAACTGCTCAACAAGATGAAGGGGCAGGAGATGATCGGCGGCATGATCCTGGGCTACTTTGCCAACGGCCTCTACCAGCTCCTGTTCCTGTTCATATTTGGCAACTTGATTCCGCTGAAGACGCCGGGCTTGGTCATCAAGGGCTCGACGGGCGTGGCGAACACGGTCGATTTGAGCCTGGAAGGCGGCATCAAGTATGCGCTGGACGGCCTGTGGCGGCTCAAATTTGGCCCCGCGCTGTACGTCTTTGCGGGTATTTTGCTCGCCTACTGCCTGATCATGTTCCTGCTTAAGCGCATGAAGGGCAAGAAATTCGCGCTCATTGCGGGCACGCTTGCGGCGTGCTGCCTGCTCTACCAGATTCCGCAGGTCGCGGAGCTGTTCTCCATGGTCAATGTGCCGATGGTGACCTTTGGCGTGGTGGGGCTTTTGTGCCTGTTCAATGTGGCGCTCATGAAGACGCGCATGGGTCAGCAGTTCCGCGCGGTCGGTCAGAACATGACGGTCGCCAACGCGGCGGGCATCAACGTGGAGCGGGTGCGCATCATCGCGATCATCATCTCCACCATTCTTGCGGGCTGGGGTCAGCTGATCTTCGTGCAGAACATGGGCTCGTTCCAGACCTATGGCGCGCATGAGCAGGTCGGCCTGTACGCGGGCGCGGCGATCCTGGTCGGCGGCGCGTCGATTGTGCGCGCGACCAACGGGCAGGCGCTGCTCGGGTGTATCCTGTTTCACACGCTGTTCATCGTGGCGCCGGCGGCGGGCAACAACCTGTTTGGCGACGCGGCGATCGGCGAGTACTTCCGCGTGTTCATCTCCTACGGCGTCATTGCGATGGCGCTGGTCATGCACGCGTGGGGCAACCACGTAGGCGCCAAGCCGCAAAACGCCATCAAAGACGCGGGCAACGCGGCGCAGAAGAAACCCGGAAAATAGCCTAGGTCAAAGCCTAAGCGTCCCGGCGCAAGCGGGGACGCTTTTTATATGGCTTGCATTTTGGGACGCGGGGAGAAGAAAAATCTGTCGAAACTTGACGCGCGCCAAGCGGTGTTGTATGATAAGAGGCATTGGATGGTTTGCACGACGCGGGAGGTAGGAGTTTGAATAACCGGCTGGGTGTCGTGGCGTCCGTCGACCAGATTCTGGCGGCGGAGCGCTGCGGATTTGAATTTTTGGAGGGCAATCTTTCTGAATTGGCCGTGATGGACGAGCGCACCTTTCGCAAAAATTACGAGCGCGTGCATGAGTCCGGGCTGCGCGTGGAGGCGTTTGGCTGCATGTTGCCGCGCGAATTGTCGGTCACCGGGCGCGGCGTCAACGCGACCGAGCTGCACGCGTACCTGGATTTTGCGTTTGGCCGCGCCAAGCGCCTGGGCGCGGAGATCATTGGCTTTTCGAGCGCCGGCGCGCGGCAGGTTCCGGAGAACTTTCCCTTTGACGTGGCGTGGCGGCAGCTGTTGAATTTTTTGCGGATTCTCGAGCGCCACGCGGCCGATTACAGCCTGACGATCGCGGTCGAGCCGCTCAGCCGTGGCGAATGCAACCTGCTCTCGACGGTGTCGGAGGCGATGCTTGTGTGCTCGGTGCTGCAACTGGAGCACGTGAAGGTGCTGGCCGACACCTACCACATGGCGATGGAGCACGAGTCGCTCGAGGTGCTCAAGGCGGTGGGGCCGATGCTCCGCCACGTCCACGTCGCCAACGCCATCGGGCGCACGTTTCCGCGCGCGGGCGATGGCGAGGACTATCGGGCGATCTTTGCGGCGCTGGACAGCGCCAAGTACGAGGGCCGCGTGTGCGTCGAGGCGGCGTATGATCACTTCGAGGAGGATGCGGCGCGCGCCTATCAGGCGCTTGACGCCGCGCGAAAGGCAACATGAACATTGTAATCGTGGGTGCGGGCAAGGTGGGGTATGCGCTTGCCGATGTCCTGTCGCGGGAGCAGCATGATGTAACGGTTGTCGATAAAAGGGCGGACGTCCTAAGCCGCGTGGGCGATATACTGGATGTGATGTGCGTGGAGGGAAACGGCGCGAGCGTGCGCACGCTCATGGAAGCGGGCGTGGAGCGCACGGACGTGCTGATCTGCGTGACCGCGGCGGACGAGATCAACATGGTCTGCTCGCTGATGGCCAAGCAGATGGGCGCGAAGTACGTGATCGCGCGCATACGCGACCCGGGCTATACCGAAAGTCTGGTGCTGCTCCAAAAGGAGATGGGCATCGACATGGTGATCAACCCCGAGCGCGGCGCGGCGCTTGAGATATCGCGCCTGTTCCGCTACCCATTTGCCGACAGCATTGAGACGTTTGCGCGCGGCCGCGTCGAGATGGTGGCCTTTCGCGTCGAGGAGCGGGACGGCATTGCGGGCATACCGCTCAAGGCGCTGACCGGGAAATTCCCGCGCGTGCTGTATTGCGCGGTGGAGCGCGGAAGCGAGGCGATGATCCCGGACGGCGACTTTGTGATTCAGGTGGGCGACCGGCTGAACGTGGCGAGCGACCTTGAGACGATCACGCAATTCTTCAAAAAACTGGGTCGCAGCACGCAGCGCGTGCGCAGCGCCATGCTGATTGGCGGCGGGCACATCTCGTATTATCTGGCGCGCGCGATATCGGGCATGGGCGTGGATCTTCGGATCATCGAGATCAAGAAGGAAAAATGCGCGTTTTTGAGCGAAAACCTGGAGGACGTGACGATCATCTGCGGCGACGGAACCGATCAGGAGCTGCTGACATCCGAAAACGTGCGGGATCTGGACGCGCTCGTGTGCCTGACCGACCGCGACGAGGAAAATTTGATGACCGGGCTGTTTGGCGTGCACGTGGGCGTGGGCAAGGTGATCGTCAAGGTCAACCGCCTCAACTACCTGGAGCTGCTAAGCGGCATGGGCATGGACAGTGTGATCAGCCCCAAATACACAACCGCCAACGCGATCCTGCGCCAGGTGCGCGCGCGCGCCAACGCGTGTGGATCGATCGTCGAAAAGGTGTACCGGGTGGTGGACGGGCAGGTCGAGGCGCTGGAATTTACCGCGCTCGAGGGCGCCAATTACTTGGGCGTGCCGCTTAGCCAACTGCATATCCCCAAGGGCGTGCTGGTCGCGGTGCTGGTGCGCGACCGAAAGATCATCATTCCCTTCGGCTCCGATCACATCGAGGCGGGCGATACGGTCATTCTAATGGCGAAGACGAGCAGCGTCATGAAGCTGGAAGACGCGCTTCAGAAGTAGAGGGTGCAATGAATATTCGTTTGGTGCTCAATCTGCTGGGCAAGGCGTTGATGGTGGAGGGCGCGCTGATGCTGCCCTCGCTCGGGGTGTCGCTCTACTATGGCCAGGGCGACTGGCGGGCAATTGTATATGCGGCGGCGCTGGTCGCGGCGGTTGGGGGGATTTTGCAGCTGTGCGCGCGGCCGCGCAACGACAACCTGCGCGCGCGCGAGGGCTTTGCGACGGTCGCGCTGATCTGGGTGTTCATGTCCTTTTTCGGGGGAATGCCCTTTCATATCGGCGGCTATATGTCGATCACGGACAGCTTTTTCGAGTGCGCGTCCGGCTTTACGACGACCGGCGCGACCATTCTGGCCAATGTCGAGGTGCTGCCGCGCGGGCTGATGTTCTGGCGCAGCTTCACGCACTGGGTGGGCGGCATGGGCGTGTTGGTGCTGTCGCTTGCGCTGGTGCCGCACATGGGCGGGCGCGCGCTGCACCTGCTCAAGGCGGAGTCCACCGGCCCCGCGCCGGGCAAACTGGTGCCGCGCATCGAAAAATCGGCGAAGCTTTTATACCTATTGTATGTGGCGCTGTCGATCGTGCAGGTGATCGCGCTGTTGCTGTGCGGGATGGACCTGTACGACGCGCTGATTCACATGTTCGGAACCGCCGGAACCGGTGGGTTTTCAAACTACGCGCAAAGCGTGGGCCACTTTGATTCCGTGGCGATAGACCTGGTGATTTCCACCTTTATGCTGCTGTTCGGCGTCAACTTCTCGGTCTATTTCCTGCTCTTTACCGGGCACTGGCGCGCGGGTCTGCGCAACGAGGAGCTGCGCGTCTACTTGGGCGTGGTCGCGCTCGCGGTGCTGCTGATCGCGGTGAACATTGCGCCAAACGTGGCCTCGTTTGCCGAGGCATTGCGCGAAAGCTATTTTCAGGTGAGCTCCATCATCACGACGACCGGGTTCGCCACGCAGAATTTCGACCTGTGGCCGCAGTTCAGCCGAACCATTCTGGTGGTGCTGATGCTGCTGGGCGCGTGCGCCGGATCGACCGGCGGCGGCATCAAGGTGATCCGCGCAACGCTCCTGTTCAAGTCCATCGGGCGCGAAGTCTCCCGCGTGATTCGCCCGCGCAGCGTGACCGTGGTGCGCAGCGAGTCGCGCGTGGTCGATGAGTCCACCCTCACCCAAGTGCAGGTCTTCTTCTTCGTTTACCTGCTGGTCACGGCCGTCGCAACCCTCATCGTATCCCTTGACGGCTTCAGCTTTGAAACCAACCTGACCGCGTCGCTCTCCGCCATCTCCAACATCGGCCCGGGCCTGGGCATGGTCGGCCCCACCGGCAGCTTTGCGCCGTTCTCCACGCTCAGCAAATGGGTGCTCTCCACCTGTATGCTCATGGGCAGGCTTGAAATCTACCCCGTGCTGATGCTCTTTGCCCCGTCCATCTGGAAACGGAATTAATCGTCCCCTTGTTAAGCGATAAACGATTCCTGGAATGTTCGGGATATTGTTCGTGTTTTAACTCAAAATGCCCGATGTTAACCGGCATTTCGTTGATTGTTCTCCGTTAATGGACTATAATAGCGGATGTACCGATTAGAAATACGGACATTCATGAGGAGGACTTACCGATGAAAAAGGGATTGTCGATGCTGCTTGCGCTGATGCTATTGGTGATGGCGACGCCGGTCATGGCGATGGCGGCGGAGGAAACTGCGCGTCCGATTCTGATTCAAGGCGCGATGGATCTTGAGACGAGCACGATGATGGCGGCGCTCGAGGGCGCGCAGGACGTCATGGTTTCCGGCTATCACTATGTGACGGGCACGATCGACGGATACCCGGTCGTCGTCTCCAAGACGCAGGTCGGCATGGTCAATGCGGCCACGACCACGACCATTGCGCTGATCAAGTGGAACCCGTGCGTGGTGATCAACCAGGGCACGGCGGGCGGCCACGACGTGGCATTGCACAAAGGCGACATCGTGCTGGGAACGACGACGGTCAACGTCAACTCCTTTAAGAGCGAGTGGGCGGACGCGGGCGCGGGCATTGACCCGACCAAGTGGGAAAACCGCGCGACCGAAGTGCTGCAAAACGGCGAAGTCGTCGAAGTGATGGAACTTAAGAGCGACGCGAAGCTGGTTGAATTTGCCAAGAACCTCTCGGCGGAGTACGAAAAGGGGCAGGTCGTCGAAGGGGTCATCGGTTCCGGCGACGTTTGGAACAAGGAACTCGACCGCATCAACCTGATCCACAGCCAGTTTGGCACCTCCTGCGAGGAGATGGAGACCTTCTCCGTTGCGCAGGTGTGCGCCTACTTCGACGTGCCGTTCCTCGGCATGCGCATCCTCTCCAACAACGAATTGCACAAGGAAGACTTCGATCCCCAGACCGGCGAGGATTGCCAGTTGTTCACCCTCGAAGTCGTCCGCGCGCTGATCGCCGATCAGCAGGCGCTCGATCAGGCCGCATAAGGCTTCATAAAGGCAGCGGAAACCCCATAAAACAGCCCTGGAAAGGGGTATAAAAGCGGAACCGGGAACGCCTCACGTGAGACGCCCCCGGTTCCGCTTTTGCAAAGGCTAGGGAACCGCCGTCAACTTAAGGATCGGGAGCGGCCTTGCCCCGCGCGCAAGCGAAGACCGCCCGCAGGCGTCGTACCTCTTTCCCGCATCTGTAGGGGCGCCTATGAGGCGTCCGCCGGTTCGTCGTGGCTCACCCTACCGTCACCTGCGGGTGCCACTGCCCTCAAGGGGAGGCTCAGAATGGGTGCCGCGCCGCAAGGGTGGCTCCGTGGGTGCGACGACCGCAAGAAAGAACGCGAGAGAGACCGCGAGACAGCCCGAGTACGGTCGGGCTGTCTCTTGAGTTACTTATGAGCGTTCTAGC
>JAVXNW010000016.1:0-32296 GCA_036645575.1 Clostridia bacterium
GCCCATCGGCAAAGTCCCTCGAACCTCGTAGCCGATGGGCGAGTAAACCGTCCGGCGAAGCCGCAGGAATGCTCGCAGCGCTAGAACGCTCATAACTAACTCAAGAGATCGCCCGACCGAACTCGGGCGATCTCGCGTTCTCCCTCTCTCGTTCTCTCTCCCTCTCGTTCCCTCTCTCCCCCGCTTTCGTCGTCCGCCCTTTTGTCACGTATTCTGCGCAAGCTCCGGCCTTTGCTCGGCGCTGCGCAGTTTTTTATAGACGACGGCAAAGCAGAGTATGTGCACGGCGAGGGTGACTAGCCACGATACGGGGTAGGACATGTAGAGCTCCGGCAGGGTGTGTTGCGCGGCAAATACGGTGTATAGCCACGTAATGCGGATGCCGCACACGCCGAAGAGGGTGACCAGCATGGGCGCCATCGAGTGCCCCATGCCGCGCAGCACGCTTGCGAAGGTGTCCATGAGCCCGCATAGGAAATAGGTGCCGCATAGGATCTCGAGGCGAATCATGCCGTAGGCGACCACCTGCGGGTCGATCGTGTAGATGCCCAGGAGCGTCCTGCCGACCGATATCATGCCCGCGCCCAGCACGAGACCGATGCCCAGCACCAGCATGGAACACTGGGCGACCACCCTGCCGATGCGGCGGTAGTTCTTGGCGCCCATGTTCTGCCCGGTAAAGGAGAGCGCGGCTTGGCTGACCGCGTTCATGGTGATGTTGACGAAGCTGTCCAGGTTGCTGGCGGCCGCGTTGCCGGCCATGACCGCAGAGCCAAAAGAATTGACCGAGGACTGGATTAAGACGTTTGATATGGAGAACACGGTCGACTGAATGCCTGCGGGCAGCCCCACGCGCATGATCGCGAGCAGCTTGTCGCGATGAATGCGTAGATCCTTGATGCGCAGGTGAATGCTGCCATGGGAGCGGCATAGGCAGATGACGACCAGCACCGCGCTCACGACTTGGGAGACCACGGTCGCAATGGCCACGCCCGCGACGCCCATGCCAAAGGCGATCACCGAGATCAAGTTAAGCACCACATTGACAAAACCCGCGATGGTCAGGTAATACAGCGGCCGACGCGTGTCCCCGACCGCGCGCAGGATCGCCGCGCCAAAGTTGTAGGTCATCGAGGCGGGCAACCCCAAGAAATAAATTTGCAGGTACAACACCGCCTGATCCATCACGTCGTCCGGGGTGCCGGTCATGGTGAGCAGCGTGCGCGACATGAGGAAGCCAAAGATGCCCACCACCACGCCCGCAACGCCCGCAACCAAGATGGCAGTGTGCACCGCTTGGCTTACGTCCTTGTGCTGACCCGCGCCGTAATACCGCGCGATCACCACGCTCGCGCCGATCGATAGCCCGATAAATAGGTTGATCAGCAGGTTGATCAGCGAGGCGGTCGAGCCGACGGCCGCAAGGGCGGTCGAGCCGGCAAAGCGCCCGACGACCACGATGTCGGCGGCGTTGTAGAGCAATTGCAATACGCCGCTCAACATCAGCGGAACCGAAAAGAGCAGCAGCTTTTTAAACAGCGGCCCCTCCGTCATGTCCATTTCATAGTGCCTCTTGATCGCGATGCGTTTCATGTGTGAATAACTCCCATTTGCCCGAGCCTGCGTCCATTGACCGGTCAGGCGTAATCCCTTGATTCATGTGGCAAGCGCCAAAATAGCCGCTTCGAGGCCCCTATCCGCGCCATGTCGTTAGAAAAATCCGCCTAACCTCAACATGGCAGCCGAAGCAAAAGCCCTTCTGCCACCGCAAGCATGGATTGATTATAGCAGATTCGCGCGCACTTGTATATCGATCAGGGTGAATTTTCATGTCGCGCGCAAACGCGCTGAAAAATCGCCCCCGCCGCTATCGGCGGCAGGGACGATTGGAACGACGATCGGTTGAGACCAACCGCCCTATTCAGCCAAAAGGCCGCATGGGGGATCTAGCCTACGGGCGTCGGGGGCGTGGTCGTCGGCGCGGGTGTTCCAGTCGGCGCGGGCGTCCCAGTCGGCGCGGGCGTCTCGGTCGGCACAGGCGCCATCGTCGGCGCGGGCGTCGCGGTCGGCAGCGGCGCGTCCTTGGGGAGCACGGTCACGACGCAGGTCGCAAACGCCTTCTTGTTCTTGGCGCTGCGGCAGGTGATGGTGGTCGTGCCGACCTTCTTGGCGGTGATCAACCCTTTTTTGCCGACGCGGGCGATGGCGGCCTTCTTGCTCGTGTACTTGACGGCCTGACTGCCCGAGGCGATCGTGACGGTGGGGATGAGCTGGAAGGTCTCGCCCTTGCGCAGCGTGATCTTGGTCTCGTTAAGCGTCACCTTGGGGGCGACCACGTGGAAGGTGACGACGAGCGGCTTGACGGTCGGGTCAACTGCGGCGTCATCTGTGATCGAGACGATGGTAAGCGCCTGCGTGCCCTCTTTGAGTCCGGTCACGCGAATGCGGTTGCCCGCCAAGGCTTCCTTCTTGATGCAGGCATCTTCCGGAATCTTTCCGAGCGCAACTTTGTCTTTTTTGCCGTCGTTGAACCTGCGCACCACTTGGAAGGTGTACTTTTCGCCCACATTGAGCGTGATCTCCGTCTTGTCGGGCTTGGCGACCAGCTCCGTGGTCTTCTTGGGTTGCGCCGCGATGGCGGGGATGGCCGTCAGCACCAGCATGATCGCCAGCAGCAGCACGGCAACGCGTTTGATTCCGTTCATGGTTGTATTCTCCCTTTTGATGTCTATTTATGACGCAGCGGACAAAAGTGCCTGACGCGCTTTTGTCGCCCTATCATCGATGGTAACCCGCGTTCAACGCCGCCCGCATCATAGCCGCCAGATGTCCCGCGCGTAATCGGCCAGTGCGCGATCGGAGGAGAACTTGCCCGCGCCCGCAATGTTGTAAAGCGCCATTTGGGCAAAGGCGGCCTTGTCCGCGTAGGCGCGATTGGCGCAAAGGCGCGCGGCGTAGTACGCTTCAAAGTCCTTGAGGACAAAGTAGTGGTCGGGCGCGTGCCAGCTCGCGCCGTCCAGCAGCGCCCCATGCAGTTCCGCGAGCGCGCCGTCCGAATCTTCAAACGTTCCGTCAATCAGCGCGTCCAGCGCCCCGCGCAACCGCGCGTCGGCCTCGTAGAGCGCGCGCGGGTTGTAATCGCCCTTGATCTGCTTCAGCTCCTCCACGGTCGCGCCGAAGATGAAGTTGTTCTCGCGACCCGCCTGCTCGACGATCTCGACGTTCGCGCCGTCCATCGTGCCCAGCGTCAGCGCGCCGTTTAGCATGAGCTTCATGTTGCCGGTGCCGCTTGCCTCGGTGCCCGCCGGGGATATCTGCTCGGATAGGTCGGCCGCCGGAATGATCTTCTCGGCGTAGGAGCAGTTGTAGTCTGCGACAAAGACCACCTTGAGCTTTTCCGACACCGCGTCGTCGGCGTTGATGACCGCGGCCATCTGGTTGATCAGGCGAATGATCGCCTTGGCGCGCGCGTAGCCCGGCGCGGCTTTCGCGCCAAAGAGGCAGGCCATGGGCTGAAAGTCCGTGAGCGCGCCCGATTTGAGCTCGCGGTAGATCGCCCAGATGCACAGCGCGTTCATCAGCTGGCGCTTGTACTCGTGCAGGCGCTTGACCTGCACATCAAAGAGGAAGTGCTCCGGCAGCACAACGCCCTCTTGCCGCTCGATGTAATCGGCCAGTTGACGCTTTTTTTGCTGCTTGACCGCGAGAAAACGCGCGGCCAGTTCCCCATCGATCATCGGCTTAAGCTCCGAAAGCTGGTCGAGGTTTCTCAGGAATCCATCGCCCAATCGCTCGGTCAGAAGGCTCGTGAGTTCGGGGTTGCACAGCCCCAGCCAGCGCCGCTGGGTGACGCCGTTGGTGACGTTTGTGAAGCGGTCGGGGTACGCCTCATGCCACTCGCGAAAGACGTCGGACTTCAGGATCTCGGAGTGAATGCGCGCCACGCCGTTGACCTTGTGGCACGCGTAGACCGAAAGCTCCGCCATGTGGACGCGCCCGTCGCGCACGACCGATAGGCCGCGCCGCTCGCTTTTCAGGCGCGCGTCGATCTTGCGGATGACCGGAACCAGTTCGGGCACGACCGCGCGCAGAAGCGACTCGTCCCACACCTCAAGCGCCTCGCGCATGACGGTGTGGTTGGTGTAGCTAAAGGTTAAGTGGGCTATGTCGAAGGCGTCGTCAAAGCGCACGCCGTCTTCCATCAGTAGCCGGATCAGCTCGGGAATCGCCATCACCGGATGGGTGTCATTTAGTTGGACGGCGTACTGGCTGGAAAAGTTTCCATAATCGCGCCCAAATTGCGCGCGGTAGGTGCGCAGCATGTCCTGCATGGAGGCGCTCGAGAGCACATATTGCTGTTTGATGCGCATGAGCTTGCCCGCGCGCATCGTGTCGTTGGGGTAGAGCAGCTTCACGATGTCCTCGCAGCGGTTTTTGTCGGCGCAGGCGCGCGCGTATTGTTGGTCGTTAAATTTTTCAAAATCGATCTCATGGAGGCTTTCGGTCTGCCAAAGCCTGAGCGTGCCGACGACCTGCGTGCGATAGCCCAATACCGGCATATCGTAGGGCACGGCGCGCACGGAAAAGCCCTTGAAGGGCACGATCACGCTCAACTCGTCCCGGCGCACGCTCCACGGATCGCCCTGCCGCGTCCAGTCGTCGGGCTGTTCGCATTGGCGATTGTCCTTAAAGCGCTGGCGAAAGAGGCCGAATTTGTAGCGCAGGCCGTAGCCGGTCAAGGGAATGTCGCACGTCGCGGCGCTGTCCAGATAGCAGGCGGCAAGGCGACCCAAGCCGCCGTTTCCGAGCGCCGCGTCCTCGATGTCCTCGAGGTCGGCAAGGCACGCGCCCTTTGCCGCGAGCAATTCATCTACCTTTTCAAGCGCGCCCGCGCAGTAGAGGTTGTTGTAGACCTGCCGGCCGATCAGGTATTCGGCGGACAGGTAGCTCGCTTGGCGCTTGCCCGCGCGGTCTTCCTCGGTCTTTTGCCAGTCGGGCGCAATGGCCAGCATCAGCGCCTGCCCGAGCGCCATGTGCAATTGCTCGGGACGCGCGTCCGCAAGGCTTATGCGGTGCTCCGAGCGCAGTATCTGCTCAGTCAGGGACAGGAGGTTCTCGCACGCGGCTTGTCGCACGCTCATTTGTCCACGCCCCTCTCGGCCTCGCACGTGAGCGCGCGGATGCGCTCGGCAAGGGCTTCGTTTAACATCCCGGGCTGCATGCGCCATCGCCAGTTCTGGCCGCCGACGGTTCCGGGCGTGTTCATGCGCGCCGCGCCGGAAAGGCCCAAGTAGTCCTGCATCGGAACGACGGCGATAAAGGCACGGCTGGTGAGCACGCAGCGGATCATGGCGTCCGGCGCGTCCTCGTCCGGGGCCAGTTCGAGCGCCTTCATGAGGTTTTTGCGCTCGTCGGGGCTTGCGCCCTCGTACCACTCGCGGGTGGTGGCGTTGTCGTGGGTGCCGGTGTAGTAGGCGCAATGCTTTTTCACGTTGGCGGGCAGGTCTTGGTTTTTCATGTTGGTGCCAAAGGCGAACTGCAAGACGTGCATGCCGGGATATCCGCAGAACTTGAGCAAATCCTTGACGCGCGGCCCTGTGACGCCCAAGTCCTCGGCGATGATCTCAAGCTCGGGAAGCGCCTGCTTGATCACGCGAAAGAGCGACTTGCCCGGCCCCTTTTTCCATTTTCCGATGCGCGCGTTGGGCGCGCCTGAAGGGATCGCGTAGTAGTTGGCAAAGCCGATAAAGTGATCGATGCGCACCATATCGAAGCGATCGGCGACGGCGCGCATCCGCTCGAGCCACCACGCGTAGTCGGTCTTCTTGTTTGCGCGCCAGTCGTAGCAGGGATTGCCCCACAGCTGACCGTCGGCGGTAAAGTAATCGGGCGGCACGCCGGCCACCTTGAGCGGGCGGCGCTCCTCGTCCAGCTTAAATAGCTCCGGGTTGGCCCACGTGTCGGCGGAATCTTCCGCGACGTAGATGGGCAGATCGCCCAGCAAACTGACGCCATTCATGCGGCAATAGAAGTGCAGCTTTTCCCACTGGCGGGAGAAGAGGTACTGCACGAAGGCGTGGTAATTTACGCGCGGCGCGAGCAGCTCGCGGTAGTGCTTGAGCGCGTCTTCCTCGCGCATGCGAATGGCGCGGTCGGGCCATTCCATCCACTTGACAAAGTCAAAATGCTCGCGCAGCGCCTCAAAGAGCGCATAGTCGTCAAGCCACGAATTGGCGCGGCGAAACGCCTCGATTTCAGGCGCCAGTTTTTCATAGGACAGCTCATAGGCGCGCGCCAACAGGCGCGTCTTTTCCTGCTTGACGGCGTCAAAGTCCACCTGCGCGCTCGCGGGGGCGGGTGTGCTCGGGAGATCCAGCAAGCCCTCGTCGCGCAGGCGTTGCGCGTCGATCAGGAGCGGATTGCCCGCAAAGGTGGAGCTGCTCTGGTAGGGCGATTCGCCGTATCCGGTCGGGCCAATGGGCAGCATCTGCCAGATGGCCGTATTGGTCTTCTTCAAAAAATCCACAAACGCGTAAGCGCCGCTGCCCAGCGTCCCAATTCCCTCTTGCGAAGGAAGTGAGGTCATGTGCATCAAAATGCCACTGCGACGTCCGTTCTTCATATAGACGCGCCTCCCCTCTTGCTGGTTAGAAGTATACCGTTTTCCCTAAATATTGTCAATCGCGCAGATCCGGGGGGCGGAAAAGCCCGCCTATCCCTCGCTGTTCACGCCCTCGTCCGCCGCGCAGGAGGTGGTTTGGTAGGTGTAGTCGATGGTTCGGATGTCGTAGGGGGTGGTCTGGTAGACGAAGTAGTTGAGCCAATTGGAGAAAAGGAGGTTGGCGTGTCCGCGCCATGTGACGCGCGGGGTGCGGGTGTCGTCGTCCTCGGGGAAATAGTTGAGGGGCACGTCGATGGGCAGGCCCGCGGCCTTGTCGCGCTCGTACTCCCGTTTGAGCGTGTCGGTGTCGTACTCGGCGTGGCCGGTGATGAATATCTGGCGGCCCTTGTCGGTCGCCATGGCGTAGACGCCCGCCTCGGCGGAGGACGCGAGCACCTTGAGCCCCGGCACGCGGTTGATGTCCGCGCGAAGGACGGTGGTGTGGCGCGAGTGCGGCGCCATGAATACATCGTCAAAGCCGCGCAGCAGCATGGCGCTTCGCCGCTCGACGACGTGCGGGTATACGCCAAAGAGCTTGCGCGCAAGGGGCAGCTTCTGAACGCCGAAGTGGTGATACAGCCCGGCCTGCGCGCCCCAGCAGATGTGCAGGGTGGAGTGGACGTGGCTCTTTGTCCAGTCCATGATCTCGCACAGCTCGTCCCAGTAGTCCACCTGTTCAAAGGGCATCTGCTCGACGGGCGCGCCGGTGATGACCATGCCGTCAAACTTTTCATCGCGCACATCCTCAAGCGTCTTGTAGAAGGCGAGCATGTGCTCCTGCGCGGTGTTCTTGCTCTCGTGGGAGCCTGTCTGCAAAAGCGTCAGCTCCACCTGCAAGGAGGTGTTTCCGAGCAAGCGCGCAAATTGGGTCTCGGTGGTCACCTTGGTGGGCATTAAATTGAGCAGCGCAATGCGCAGCGGACGAATGTCCTGCGTCATGGCGCGCGTCTCGGTGATCACAAAGATGTTTTCGCCCAGCAACGTCTTGGTTGCCGGAAGGTCGTTGGGAATCCGAATTGGCATGGTCTATCGCCTCGCCCTTCCCGATGATTGCGCCTGCGCAAGCGCCTGATCGATGTCTGAAAGGATGTCGTCAATGTGCTCGATGCCAATGGACATGCGGATGAGATCCGGGCCAATGCCCGCCTGAACCAGCTGCTCGTCGGTCAGCTGGCGGTGGGTGGTGCTCGCGGGATGCAGCACGCTCGTGCGCGCGTCGGCCACGTGCACGACGATGGCGGCCAGCTTCAGCGCGTCCATGAACCGAACGGCCGCGTCGCGCCCGCCCTTTACGCCAAAGGAAACCACGCCCGATGCGCCGTCCGGCAGGTACTTTTGCGCGAGCGCGTACTGCGCGTCGCCCGGAAGGCCGGGATAGCTCACCCACGACACGCGCGGGTCGCCTTTTAGAAACCGCGCGACCGCCAGCGCGTTTTGGCTGTGGCGCTCGATGCGCAGCGCCAGCGACTCCAGGCCCTCGTTGAGCATAAACAGCGCGATCGGCTGAGCGGTCGCGCCAAAGTCGCGCATCAGCTGCACGCGCGCCTTGGTGATGTAGGCGGCGCGGCCAAAGCTGCGCGTGTAGACGACGCCGTGATAGCTCTCGTCGGGGCAGGTGAGTTCCGGGTATTTGCCCGCCTTCTCCCAGTCGAAATTGCCGCTATCGACGATCGCGCCGCCCACGATGCTGGCGTGTCCGTCCATGTATTTGGTGGTTGAATGGGTCACGATGTCCGCGCCGAAGGCAAATGGGCGGCACAGGACGGGCGTTGCGAAGGTGTTGTCCACGATCAGCGGCACGCCGTGCGCGTGCGCAAGGGCGGCGTACTTTTCGATGTCGAGCACCGCGAGGGCGGGGTTGGCGATGGTCTCGCCGAACACGCAGCGGGTGTTTTCGTCAAAGAGCGCCTCGACCTGTTCGGGCGTCATGTCGGGCGAGAGAAAGCGCGCCTCGATGCCCATGCGCTTCATCGTCACCGCGAATAGGTTGATGGTGCCGCCATAGATCGCAGACAGGCTGACAAAGTTCTGCCCCGCGCTCACGATGTTGAACACCGCAAGGAAGTTAGCCGCCTGACCGGAGGATGTGCACATGGCGCCCACGCCGCCCTCGAGCGCCGCGAGCTTCTCCTCGACGCAAGCTGCGGTGGGGTTTGAGATGCGGCTGTACATGTGTCCCTCGGCCTTTAGGTCAAATAATTTCCCCAAATGCTCGGACGAGTCGTATTTGTAGGTCGTGCTTTGGTAGATGGGCAGCACGCGCGGCTCGCCGTTTTTCGGCCGATAGCCCGCCTGCACGCATTGTGTCTCAATTTCGTAGTCCTTCATGGGGTGCTCCCTTCTGATAAAAAATCCGATAAAAGCCTCCTAAAAATGGGCGAACGCAAGCGCGTCCGCCCAAGCTTCGGGCAAGTATGCCGTCCGCCGCGCTTGTCAAGTGATTCCGCTTGATGGGTCGTGCGCCGCGCGCTGTGGCGGACGATGGTCAAAGGCACATTTCGCACGCATCAAGCGCCGCCCCTTGCGCAGCCATGCGGAAAGACGCCCCACGGGGATGCGCAATAAGATAAACTGGCGCTTTTGTCCCACGGTTCATTGCTTGAAGATCAAAAACGCGCGGTCGATCGCGATCAATTCCTCGCCTGTAAAGTGGGTGTTTTGGGCGGCGGCCACGTTGTCGATCACCTGACTGGGCTTGCTCGCGCCGATCAGGGCGCTGGTCACGACCGGATCGCGCAGCACCCACGCAAGCGCCATCTGCGCAAGCGTCTGTCCGCGCGCGGCAGCGATCTCGTCAAGCGTCCTGGCCAGCGTCACGCGCTCGCTCGTCACCTGTTCAGGCTTTAAAAAGCGCGGATCGTGACCCGCGCGGGAGTCCGCCGGAATGCCGTTTAGGTACCGGTCGGTGAGCAGCCCGCCCGCCAAGGGCGAAAACGCGATCATGCCGAACCCCTTTTCGCGCGCCACGTCGGTGAGTCCCCCCTCGACCCAGCGATCGAGCATCGAGTAGCGCGGCTGGTGGATGAGCAGCGGCGTCCCCAAATCCTTCAAGATGCCATATGCCTTGGCGGCCAGCTCCGCAGGGTAGTTTGAAATGCCCGCGTAGAGCGCGCGGCCGGAGCGCACGATGTGGTCAAGCGCGCCCATGGTCTCCTCAAGCGGCGTATCGGGATCGGGCCGATGGTGGTAGAAGATGTCCACGTAATCGACGTGCATGCGTTTGAGGCTCTGGTCAAGGCTTGAGATCAGGTATTTGCGGGAGCCGAAGTTGCCGTAGGGGCCGGCCCACATGTCATAGCCCGCCTTGCTCGACAGCACCAGCTCGTCGCGGTGCGGCCGCCAGTCGCGGTCCATGTGAATGCCAAAGTTGCGCTCCGCTTCGCCGTAGGGCGGGCCGTAGTTGTTGGCCAGATCGAAGTGCGTCACGCCCAGGTCAAACGCGGTGCGCAGCACCTGTTGCTGGGTTTCAAACGGGGTGATCGCGCCAAAATTGTGCCACAGACCCAGCGAAATCGCCGGCAGCATGAGCCCCGACTTGCCCACGCGCCGGTACGGCATCTGTTCGTAGCGCGCGGCGCTCGGGTTATACATAAAAAGCACCCCTTCCATCGCAAAGAATACCGATATTATAGCACAACCCCCCGTCAAAAACGAGCATTTTTTTCGTCCCGCAAAGCCCCCTCCGGATGGGAAGGCGGTAGGCGGCTGGGCAGGCGGCATAAAGCGAGGCTGGCGCGCCTCGATCGTGGCGCGCCAGCCTCAAAAACGTCGAATGGATCAGCCGCTATTTCCTTGAAAACGCGAGCTGAATGGCCGACACAATGCCTTCGCTGTCAATCGTCGCGCCCGTGATTGCGTCGACGTCCAGCGACTGCCCGTCTAGAATGCCTTGGACAAAGCCCTGAAGCTGTTCATCGTTCATGAACATATTTTCGCGGCCTTCAACCACCTCAATGGATGTCATCTTGCCATCTTTGACCACGCAGGTGACCGTGTACGGGCCATGTGTGGCCGTCGCCGTCGCCGTGTACTCGCCGTCCGCCTCTGCGGACGCGTCCATCGCGGGGCGCAAGGTGGAACTGGAACCGCCTACCGCGACGATATGCTCCTCCAGCGGCGCGACATAATCGTTGCCGTGGTAGTCGTAGTGCGACGCAACGCCGAAAATATGCTGGGCGGCCGCGCGACCAGAGGTGAAGCACTCGTTCAGGAAGATGCCGTTCTGGTACAGGTTAGAGACGTAGCTGCCCAACTCGCCTACGCAGTACAGCCCGGGGATGGGCTGATCGCTCCAATCGAGCGCTTGGGAGTGGGTATTGCGCTTTGCGCCGCCCGTGGTCGCGACGATTGCCGGCGTCAGTTCGACCGCGTAGAACGGGCCTTCGTCGATCTTCGCCATGGTCTCGGGGTTGCGGTTAAAGTCGGTGTCCGCCCCTGCGTCAACCATCTGGTTGTAGCGCTCGACCGCCGCCTTTACGTCGGCCGGATCGCGGTTGATCTTCTCGGCCAACTCCTCAATGGTGTCCGCCTTGGTGATCCAGCCCGCATCGATCTCGGCTTGGTTGTCGTCCGACCAGCGATATCCGTTGGCGGAAATCGGCCATGCCATCCAAGTCGTGGCAAGCGTCGCGGATTTGCGAACCGATTCATCACAGATAAAATGCACGGGCAGCGCGCGCCAATGCGGCAGATCGGCCCAATGGCCATACTGGTTGTATTTCATGTGCTGCTTGTGATAATAGGTGGCTTCGTCGTAGAAGCGCTCGCTGTTGGCGTCCAGTTCAATCCAGCCGCCATCCGGGAAATAGAACTGGCGCAGGAACGCGGACGGGTATTCAGGCGCCTTAATGCCCAGCCAGAATCCGCCCGACTGCGTCATGTTCTTCATGTGCCACATCTGCGCGCCGACCTTCATCAGCATCTGAATGCCGTCGCCGGTATTGCCGGGCGTGCCGGTGGTGTAGACGTTGTCCATGCCGTGGAAGTCGCGCTGCATCTGGAGGTTGTTCTCATAGCCGCCACAGGCCAGAACGACGCCCTTTGTCGCGCGCACGTTAAAGGTCTTTCCGTCTTTGTCGCGGGCCACGACGCCATAGATTTCCTTCGTGTCCGGGTCTTGGAGCAAATCAATCACGGGCGTCGAGTAGCGGATATCCACGCCCTTGAGCTGCTTGGCGACGTTGGCGATACCGGTATAGGTGCCGCCCGCCTGCGTCGCGGTGGCCGGCGCCCGGCACAGCGAGGTGGAAATGGAGCGGAATACGGAGCCCGGCATCTCGGGGAACTCCATGATGGCGTCGCCCCACTCCTTGGGCCGCCACCAATAGCCGACCGAATCGGCCACGTCGGTAATCCAGCCGATCTGGTTGACCATGTCGCTCACCCACCAGTCGAACCACTCCCGCGGAATGGGGTTTGGCTGGCCCAGCGCCCAGAGATACTCGCCAAATTTATCCACGTCATCGGGATACACGTGCAAAACGGTCTGGCCGGAGGCGATGGAGTTGCCGCCAGCCTGATTCTCTTCCATCTTTTCGAGCAGCAAAATCTTTGCGTCGGGCGCAATGTCGATCGCCTCGACAACCGCCGCCGCGCCGGACAGGCCAAAGCCTACGACGACGACGTCAAAGGTCTCGTCCCACGTGTACCGATCCGCGCCGGTCGCCTCGCTCGGCGCAGCCAACGCGGTGCACTGTCCCGCCACGCCCAGCAGCAGCGTCAGCACCATCAAAACCGACAACAGCCTCTTTTTGTTCCCCCGCTTCATAACCAAGACCCTCCTTCACGTAGCTATCCCAGCGGTCCATGCCGCAAGATGCGCTTGCCTTTATCCCAGAAGAGCAAGGTCGAACCCATGAATGTGCGACGGCGCAACGGACGCCCCGCGCCAAATCAATCCAGCTGATCGGCGCGTCCTGTTTGACTAACTTTTGACAAGCTCATTATATACTCTGCTATGGTGCTAGAGTCAAGCCCGGCGCTTGCCGGACAAAAAATATCGCATTGCCGTGCCGGTGAGGCACTTCAACGCGATAAAAAACGGACTTAGCACACGGGGATATCCATGACAAGCAGCGCCTTGCGCGCCTTTTTTTCCCCGCTAAAGCTCACGACGCGCGTCTCCGCATCGCCGCAGATCGTAAAGCGGTGCTGCTCGATGAACGAGAGCGCATGGGCATAGTGCGAGGGTTCTAAGGGGCCGTTGATGCCGATGTAAAAGGCGGTGTGCACGCAGAGGCACGCTTTGACGTGGCGCAGCAAATTGCTCGTGGGCACGCCGATCTTCTCGGCCAACTCCTTTGCCACCGCCAATCCCCAGATGCCGTCCAAGCCGCGCGTACCCACAGGCAACGCCTCTGGCGGCACCATCTGTTGCAGGTATACCTGCGGCATGTATTTGAGCCACGCGGTGACCAGTGCCATGCGCGCCTCGTCAGAGAACAGTTTTTCCCCGAAAAAATCAAGCCGCAGCATATCGGGTCGGCTCCACATGCCGCAGTGGCCGATGTGCTTGCGCGCATATTCCCAATATGCGCCCTGCTCCATGACGTGGTTTTCGAGCAATCGCGCCTGCACGGTTCTGTGGTGCATCTCGATTTTTTTCTGCTCCATGCTGTCCAGCGCGCGCGCATAGGGCATGTTGTAGATGAGGTCGACGGTCTCGGCAAGGCTGAACCCCGTCTGGTGAAATGTGCGGCACAAAATGAGCCACACCATATCCTTGGCGTGGAAATAGCGGTATTTTGTGTCCCCGTCGATTTCCGGCTTGACAATGCCCTTTTTCTCGTAATAGCGCAGGGTGCTTGGCACCACCCCAAGCATCTTGGCCATGTCGCCGATCTTGATCCGCATTGGCGCCTCCCCTGCCCGCAGTCTCTGGGGACTGCGGCCGCAGTTTCTGTCGCGCGACGCCTTGGCCTTCGCGCGAGGGTGGATGACCGGGCCGGTCAGTAGTTTGCGACGACCGAAAGCGCGTCCATGATGTTCTTTTCGAGGGCCTCTTTGCCGTAGCGATCCACCTCGCCCGCGTCCTTGGTGCCGTGGGTCAGGCAGCCCGCGCCGCCGATGCAGCCGCCCTCGCAGGCCATGCCCTCGATGAAGTTGCCGGGCAGCACGCCGCGCGAGGCGCGCATGAGCGCCATCTTGCACGCTTCGATGCCGTCGCAGACGACCGGCTTCACCTCAAAATCGATCTTCTGCTCGCGCAGCGACTGGGCGACCGCGTCGGACAAGCCGCCGCTTCGCGCAAATATCCGGCCGAAATAGGAGGCGTTGTCGAGCACGTCTTCGGGGAGATTGGTCAAATCGAAGTCGCGGCTGTCGATGAGCGCCTGAAGCTCTTCAAACGTCAGCACGCAGTCGACGTAGGGGCTGACGGTATCCAGCTGTGCCTCGCCCTTTTTGGCGGTGCAGGGGCCAATAAAGACCACCTTGGCGGAGGGGTCGGTCTTTTTGATGTACTGGGCAATGCGCGCCATCGGGGACAGGTTGTGCGAGATGTGCTGGGCCAGTTTGGGAAACTGGGTCTTCACATAGGTCACGAAGGCGGGGCAGCAGGAGCTCAGCAGGAACCCCTTATCGGCAAGCTCGCGCGCCTCGTCCCAGGCCACCATGTCCGCGCCCAAGGCGGCCTCGATGACGCTGAAAAAGCCCAAGCGCTTGAGCGCGGTGATCACCTGACCCACCTTGGCGTAGCGGAATTGGCTTGAGATGGAGGGCGCGACGACCGCGTACACGCGGTATTTCTGGCCGTCCTCGCTCTCGCGAATGAATTTAATCGTGTCCAGTAGGCTGGACGCGTCGGTGATTGCGCCAAAAGGGCACTGATAGACGCACGCGCCGCAGCTGATGCACTTGCTCCGGTCGATCGTGGCCACCTGCTCGGCGCTTGCGGAGATCGCCTTGACCTTGCACGCGAGCTCGCAGGGGCGCTTGCGGTTGTGGATCGCGGAGTAGGGGCAGACCGAGGCGCAGCGGCCGCACTCGACGCACTTTTCGGGGTCGATGTGCGCCTTTTGGTGCTCGTCAAAGCTGATCGCGCCGCGCGGGCAGGCCGCCTGACAGCGGTGGGCAAGGCAGCCTCGGCATCCCTCGCCGACCATATAGGTGCTGATCGGGCACTCGTCGCAGGCGATCGGGATCACGCGAATGATCTCGTTTGATTCCCCCTTGAGCCCAAGCGCCATGCCGACGCGTTCGCCGGCGATTGCGCGCTCCTTGTAGATGCAGCAGCGCATCGTGGGCTTAGGTCCGGGCGCGATCAGCTTGGGGATTTCAGGATAGCATTCGAGCAATCGATCCTCATAAGCGTGCCGCGCGACCTCGCGCAGCACCATGTATTTCAGTTTTTGAACGTCCGTATCAAAGATCCGCATGTCTCCTCCTATTTATAGCCCCTCCCCGCATCCCGCAGAGAAAGGCTCTAGCCCCCCGTGATTCGCTAAAAAACCCCCAATCCCCCGCGCGCCCCCGCGCACGTCCCCCGGGCAATGCCGTCAACTTAAGCCTAAAATGGCGCTGTTGTTCGGATGAAAGCCGCAAGATTGTGCCGAATCTCTTTGTCCTTGTGGTGCACTCGATCCTTAAGCTGACGGAAGGGTGGCTTCGGAGCCACGGCGTCGCCCCAACCGTTGCGGGGGAAGAGGTACGACGCCTGCGGGCGATCTTCGCTTGCGAGCGGGAGGCGGGCTTTTTCTCTTGCAAAAAGCCCCCCGCTCACGCGGGTCCCCCCTAAATGCGCTTTAAAGGCTAAGGAACGGGGGTACCGGGAGGCGAGGACACCACAGCAAGGGCGTACAGCTCGAGGGGATAGTGTGAAAGGGGGCGAGCAGCCCACCTTTCGCGTTCAATAACCCGCGTGAGCGAAATCCGGCACCGCAGTGTCGGATTTCGCTCGCTGCGGCGAGCGACCGGCCTGCGCGGCCGGCTCGCGCAAGGCTTGAAGCCTTGACCACAGCTCCGCTCACGCGGGCAAGGCCGCTCCCGATCCTTAAGTTGACGGCATTGCCCCCAGGGGCGGCTTGGGTGCTGGCGCTATGCGGATCGTGGGGGGCTTCTATTGGGTTCGGGGCTCAGCCGCCGAATGGGGGCTTGCCTACGCGGTGCACCTCGATCTCGTCGATGACCGCGTTTCCGCGCTGGACGAGCATGAACGCGGCAATCTCGGCAATATCCTCGGGCACAATCAGCCCGTCGCTTGCCAGATCCGGCCGCGCCACCCGCGCCATGTCGGTATAGACGCCGCCGGGGCTGATCATGTGCACGCGAATCCCTTCCTTATATAGCTCGCCCGCCAGCACCTTTGTAAGCCCAAGCAGCGCATGCTTGGACGCCGCGTAGGCGCTCTGCATGAGGTAGCCGCGGTGTGAAACCACCGAACCTATGTTGATGATCGTGGGGCAGTCCGACGCCCGCAGGTACGCAAGCGCCTTCTGGCACAGCACAAATGGCGCGCGCACGTTGGTGCCCATCACCCGGTCGTACGCCTCGAGCGTCACGTCCTCAAACGCCCCGGACAGCGCGACCCCCGCGTTATTGACCAGCACGTCCAGCCCGCCAAGCGCGCTCGTCGCCTGCCCGACCAGTTCCTGTGTATATTGATCGTCCAGCAGATCGCCCGGCAGCACCACCGCAACCACGCCGTTCTTTTCGCACAGCCGCGCGCTCTGCGCGAGCTTTTTTTCGCTGCGCCCGCCCAGCGCCACGTCCATGCCCATTTCCGACATTTTGACCGCGATCGCCCGGCCAATTCCGCCGCCCGCGCCGGTGATCAGCGCGCGCCGCCCAGTCCAATCCTGCTTCATGCGCTCTTCCCTCCCGATATTGATGATGTATTATAGCATGGTTGGCATTTTCGCGCAAATGTGCTATAATTTAGGGTGGAATGAGCGAGAGGAACCTTATACGCACGATGAAAACCATTATCATCGCAGGGGAACACAGCTATATCGGCGATCGGTTTCAAAAATGGCTCGCGTGCACGCCGGAAGATTACCAGATTCGCACGGTCTCCCTGCGCACAGACGCTTGGCGCGAAGCCGACTTTTCCGGTTGCGACGCGCTCTTTCACGTGGCCGGCATCGCCCACCAGAAGGAGACAGCGGAAAACGCCCCGCTATATTATGCCGTAAACCGCGACCTTGCCTACTTGGTCGCCAAGAAGGCAAAGGCCGAGGGCGTCAAGCAATTCATCTTTTTAAGCTCGATGAGCGTCTACGGGCGCGCAAGCGGCCAAATCGATTCCGCGACCGTGCCGATGCCCAACACCCACTATGGCCGCAGCAAGCTCGCCGCCGAAGCGCTTTTGACGACGCTTGCGTGCGAGCGCTTTGTCGTATCCATCCTGCGCCCGCCGCTCGTCTTTGGCCCGGGCTGCAAGGGCAATTACCCCAGACTCTCCGCCATGGCGCGCAGGCTGCCGCTGTTTCCCGCGTGCGCCAATGCGCGCAGCATGGTGTTTGTGGATCACTTGTGCGAGGCGGTTCGGCGCGTGATCGAGGCGCGCACGCCCGGCCTGTTTTTTCCGCAGGAGGCGCGCTATGTGGATACCGGAAAACTGATGGTTCAAATCGCGCGCGCGCACGGGAAGAGACTTTGGTTGGTTCATGGGTTTTCATGGGCGGTCAAGGCGCTTAGCCGCTGCGGCGGCACATGGGAAAAAGTGCTGGGCAGCCTCACCTACGATCAAAAAATGAGCGACGCGCCTGCGGGATACCGCCTTTTCACGCTCGAAGAGGCGATCGACCAGACGGAGATGGAGGGATGGCCGGGATGAAGGGATTTCGCGCGCGGGTGGACTACCTGCTCAAGCACAACCAAGCGGCGCAGTGGCTCTACACGCATGGGCTGAGCGTGGGGTTTCGCTTTTTAGGCCTTTTTGTCAGGACGGACGAGCGGCTCGTTCTGCTGAGCGCGCACGGGCGCGGCTACAACGACAGCCCGCGCGTGCTCTACGAGCAGATGCTCAGCGACCCGCGCTGCGCGCATTTGCGCTATATCTGGGCGCTTGAAGACCCGGAATCGATGGCGATTGAGGGCTGCGAAAAGGTAAAGGCCGACACGCCCAAGTACTTTTATCTGGCGCTCAAGGCGCGCTACTGGATCACCTGCGTCAACATCGAGCGCGGGCTTCACTTCAAAAAAAAACGCACCTTTTATCTGAACACTTGGCACGGCACCCCGCTTAAGACGATCGGCAACGCGGCGGGCGGGCGCAAGGATTACGATTTTTCCTCGGTAGACTGCTTTTTGTGCGCGGGCGACTACGAGCGGAATATTTTTGTGCGGGACATGGGCGTGCGCCCAGACGCGCTTTTGTGCGCGGGGCTTCCGCGAAACGACGCGCTGTACCGGGCGGACGCCCAGGCGGTCGCCGACGCGCGGCAAAAATTGGGCGTGCCGGACGGCTTGCGCGTGATCCTGTACGCGCCCACGTGGCGCGACAGCGCGGACGGCGGAAGCAGCTACCAGATCGCGCCGCCAATCGACATGGCCAAGTGGAAGGCGCGCCTTTCCGGAAAGTACCTCGTGCTGATGCGCGCGCACGCCTACACAAGCCAACTGCTGGGTCTCACCTTTGACGACTTTCTGCGCGACGCGACCGATTACCCGTGCGTCAACGACCTGCTGCTCGCGGCGGACATGCTGATTACCGATTACTCGGCGATTTTGCTGGACTACGCGATTCTGGAGCGCCCGCTCATCTGCTTTGGCTACGATTACGAGGCCTATCGCGCGGCGCGCGGGCTCTATCTGGATCTGGATCAGGTGATACCGGGCGGCGTCAAGCGCACGGAGGACGAGGTGCTGGAGCGCATCACGAATATGGATTATCCGGCGGAATGCAGGCGCACCGCGCGCCTCAAGGCGCAATACCTGACGTGCGGCGGCCACGCAACCCAAATGTGCCTAGACGCGCTGATGGAGGACAAGCGATGAAGTGCCTGCTGATCTTGAGTTTGGGCTTTGACCAGAGCGGCCCCTCCATTCACCTGTTGACCTCGCTCATCGAAGGGCTTTGCCAAAAAGGGCACTTCGTACACGTGATCGAGGAGCACCACGCAAACGCAAGCGGCTCCGATCTTCCCGATCGCCTCAAAGGGACGGGACGCGTCACCTACGACGCGCTGCCGGTTGTCGCGCAGCCCAAAAACAGCTTTGCCGCGCGATATCTCGAAAAATATCGCTACGCGCGCCGCACCGCGCCGCTGATTAAAGCGCACGCGGACGCGGACATCGTCTACGTCCACTCCTGCAACACCTTGGGCACCTTTCAACGCCTTTCGCGCAAGTACCTGCCCCGCGCGCCCCTCGTCCTAAACGTACAGGACATCTTCCCCGAAAACTCGCTCGCGGCGGGCATTTTGACAAAAAGCCACCCCGCCTACAAGGTGCTGGCCTTTTTGCAGCACCGCGCCTACCGCGCCGCAGACGCCATCGTCACGCTGTCGGAGGATATGAAAAAGACCCTGGTCTCTCTTGGGGCAAATCCCGCGAAGGTGCACGTAATTTCGCTGTGGAGTTACGCCGACGACATGCCGATGATCGAAGATGCGGACAACCTGTTCCTACAGAAATTTCCGGCGGAAACGGGCGTGTTTCGCGCGGTCTACGCGGGCAACGTGGGCACGATGCAGAACGTGGAATTGATCCTGCGCGCGGCGCTCCTCGTCAAGGATCGGCCAGGCATTCGCTTTTTGATCGTCGGAAACGGCGCGCGCCTGCTCGCCAGCCAGCGCTTTGCCGCCGAGAACGCGCTTCACAACGTCCACTTTTACCCGATGCAGCCGCCCGAAATGGCGCCACACATCTACGCCATGGCCCATGTCAACCTGATCACGCTCGCGCCGGGCGTCATCTACACCGCGTTTCCGTCCAAGACCACGACCTGCTGCGCCATGGCTCGCCCGATCATCGCCTGCGTGGATGCGGGCAGCGATTACGCGCGCATGATCGCCGCGTGCGACCACTGCGCCGTGTGTGACTGCACCGACGCGCAGGCGCTCGCGGCGCACATCCTGCAATGCGCGCAGGCGTCACTTGGCGGCGCGCGCACAACCAGCGCGGGCGCGCGCGCGCTTTACCAAGGGCAACTCAGCGCGTGCCTAGGCATCGCGCAACACACGGCACTCTTTGAGTGCCTCACAAGCAAGGAGGCCGAAAGATGAGGATCACCCACCTATGCCTTGGAAATTCCTACATCGACCACTACGCCTATCAGGAAAACCTGATCACCAAATACCACAAGCTGCTGGGCCACGACGTCACCATCATCGCCTCGCTCGCCTCGTTTGACAAAGACGGCAATCCCAGCTTTTTATCCGCGGGAAGCCAATACGTAAACGAGTGCGGCATCCCCGTGACGCGGCTTGACTACCGGGGCAATCTGCGCATCGCGCGCAAATTGCGCCGCTATGTGGGGATTCCCGAGGCGCTTGAGCAGGCTGCGCCGGATATCCTGTTCATCCACGGCTGCCAATTTACCGACATCGGTCTGGTTGTCGATTATCTAAAGAGACACCCGTCTGTTCGTACCTATGTGGACAACCACGCGGACTTTTCCAACAGCGCGCGCAACTTCTTTTCGCGCAACATCCTGCACAAGGTGATCTGGCGAAACTGCGCGCAAAAGATCGCGCCGTATGCGCGCAAGTTTTATGGCGTGCTGCCTGCGCGGGTGGATTTTTTAAAAAACGTCTACCACGTGCCCGCAAACAAGGTGGAACTGTTGGTGATGGGCGCGGACGACGAAGCGGTGCGCCAGAGCGCCGATCCGGCGGTGCGCGCGCGCATCCGGGCGCAGTACGGCATTGCGGAAGATGATTTTCTCGTGATGACCGGTGGCAAGATCAACGCGTTTAAGACGCAGACGCTGCTGCTGATGCAGGCGGTTCGCGAAAGCGGTCGGCCTCACCTAAAGCTCATCGTATTTGGCTCGGTGATTGCCGAACTCAAGGCGCAGGTGGCGGCGCTTTCAGACGGCGTCGCGGTTCAATTCATCGGCTGGGTGGACGCGGCGCGCACCTATGACTACTTCGCCGCGTGTGATCTGGCGGTCTTCCCCGGCCGGCACTCGGTCTTCTGGGAGCAGGTGTGCGGCCAGGGCATCCCGCTGCTGGTCAAGCGCTGGGACGGCACCACCCACGTGGACGTGGGCGGCAACGCGCGCTTTCTGACTAAGGACAGCATGGAGGAGATTCGCACGCAACTGTGCGATCTGATCGATCATCCCGAGCAATACGCCCAGATGCGCTTTGTCGCCCGTCAGGATGGCATGAAGCGTTTTTCCTACCGCGACATCGCGCTGCGCAGCATTTCGGAGGAGGAAACTGGGCATGCCGACGCTTAAGCGATTGGTCGTCGTGTCGGAACACTACCCGGTCGCGGGCGACCCGATCTACACCTTTGTCGATGAGCTCTTGGTGGCGCTTGACGCCTTGGGCGTGTCGATTTCCGTGATCTCGCCCAAGAACCTCACGCGCACGCTGGTGCACGGCGGCGGATTTGCGCCCAGAAAGTGGCTTCGCAAAACCGAATCCGGTTCTTTTCCCGTCTATCAGCCGCGCTCGCTGAGCGTGAGCAAGCTGTCCGCGCGCCTCAACCGCGCGCTCTATCGCCGCGCGGTCAAAGCGGGCGTGCGCATGGCGAACGTCACCCCCGACGCCTACTATGCGCACTTCTGGCCCTCCGGCATCGCTTGCGCGCTTGCCGCGCCGCAAAAGCCGCTGTTCGTCGCGTGCGGCGAGAGCACCGTCGATCCTTCCTTGGCGCCCGACGTCGCTGCGATCCGCGACCATTTGCGCGGCGTGATCTGCGTGTCGAGCAAGAACCGAGACGAGTGCGCGCAGAAATTTGGCATCCCGCGAGGCGACATGATCGTGCTGCCCAACGGCATCAACGAGCGCCGCTTTCACCCACTTGAAAACCGCGACGCGCTGCGCGCCGCGCTGGGCATTGCGCCAAACGACTTCGTCGTCGCGTTTGTCGGCTGGTTCCGGGAACGCAAGGGCGTCAAACGCCTCGAACAGGCGCTTGTGGGCCTTCCGGTCAAGGTGATTTACATCGGCTCGGGCGACCTTACGCCCACCGGGGACAACATCGCCTTTTGCGGGCGCGTCGAGCACGAGAAGGTGCCTGAGTACCTGGCGTGCGCGGACGTGTTCGCGCTTCCCACCTTGGCCGAGGGCTGCTGCAACGCGATCGTCGAGGCCATGGCCTGCAGGCTGCCGATCGTGTCGAGCGATCTCCCCTTCAATGACGACATTCTGACGCCCGAAAACGCCCTTCGCGTCGATCCAAATAGCGTTTCCCAGATCCGTTCGGCCATCGAGACGCTGCTTTGCGACCGCGACCGCGCCCGCGCCATGGGCGCGCAGGCGCTCTTAGACGCCCGGTCGCTCGGCGTAAACCAGCGCGCCGCGCGCATCAAGGCCTATATCGAAGAGCGCCTGTAGCGCGAAGCGCGCTTGCCCGCGCGCGGGCTTTCGCGCCTTTCGCGCTGGGCGGGCGCAAAATTCATCTGTATCAAAGTCCCGCGCGAAGCGGGGTTTTTCACAAAAGTACGCAAAACAGACCGGAGTTTGTCCGGTCTGTTTTGCGTCTGTATTTTCTTTTTCCGCTCTTTCACCCGCGTTGCGCTTGTGGCTTCTTTCGCTATTTCATCCACACCGTCTGGTTGACGATCTTGGCGTAGCTCTGAATGATCTTGACCACCTTGACCGAGACGTTTTTGTCTTCGTAGTCCTCGGGCATGGCGATGGGCTCGTCCCGCATGGCGACCGCCAATTCCACCGCCTGCTCGACGTCCCCTTGCGCAATGCCGCCGATCACGATGCTGCCATGGTCGAGCACCTCGGGGCGCTCGGTTGACGTGCGGATCAGCACGCCGCAAAAGCCCAGCATGGCGCTCTCCTCAGACAGCGTTCCGCTGTCTGACAGCACGCAAAACGCGTTCTGCTGCAATTTGTTGTAGTCAAAAAAGCCAAACGGCTTTAGGCTCCTGACCAGCGGATGAAAGACAAAGGCGCGCTTTTCGATGAACTTCTTGCTGCGCGGATGGGTCGAGTAGACGACGGGCATCTGATACTTTTCGGCCATGAAGTTAATCGAGTTCATGAGCGCCATAAAGTGCTCCTCTTGGTCGATGTTCTCCTCGCGGTGCGCCGAAACCAAGAGGTAGCCGCCCTTTTGAAGCCCCAGTCGCTCAAGCACGTCGCTTGCTTCAATGCGCGCGCGATGGGCGCTCAGCACTTCGCGCATGGGCGACCCGGTCACAAAGAGCGTCTTCCCATCCATGCCCTCGTCGAGCAGGTACCGGCGCGAATGCTCGGTGTAGGGCATGTTGATATCAGAGATGTGATCGACGATGGTGCGGTTGACCATCTCGGACACGTTCCAGTCCCAGCAGCGGTTGCCCGCCTCCATGTGAAAGATTGGAATCTTGAGGCGTTTGGCCGATATCGCCGCCAGCGCGGAGTTGGTGTCGCCCAGCACGAGCAGCGCGTCGGGCGCCTCGCTTTGAAGCACCTTGTAGCTTCGCGCAATGATGTTTCCCATCGTCTCGCCCAGATCCGCGCCCACCGCGTCTAGGTAGCGGTCGGGCGCGCGCAGCCCCAGCTCGTCAAAAAACACGCGAAACAGCGTGTCGTCCCAATTCTGCCCGGTATGCACCAGGATGTGGTCAAAGTACTTGTCGGCCCGCTTGATCACCTCCGACAGGCGAATGATCTCGGGGCGGGTGCCCAATATCGTCATGAGTTTGAGCTTGTCAGCCATCTTCACACCTCCAGATAATAGGTGTCGGGCGCGGCGGGATCGAAGCACTCGCTCGCCCACATGAGCGTAACCATGTCGGTATCGCCCAGATTTTCGATGTTGTGGGTATATCCCGGCGGAATATCCACCACCTTGAGTTCCTCCGCGCACACCGCAATCTCGATGACGCGCGCCTCGTCCGGCTTTCGAAAGCGCACGACGCCCCGACCCGCGACCACCAGAAACTTTTCGTTCTTGGTGTGATGGAAGTGGTTGCCCTTGATAACGCCCGGATGCGACAGATTGACCGACATCTGCCCGCGCTCGGGCGTGCGCAGAAACTCGGTGAACGCGCCGCGCGCGTCTTTGTGGCTCGCGAGCGGATAGGCGAACTGCGCCTCCGGCAGGTAGCTTAAGTAGGTGGCGTAGAGTTTTTTTGTAAAGGGATCGGAAAGCTCCGGCACCTCAAGCGTGCTTCGGCTCTCGCGAAAGCCGCGCAGCATTTCGGCAAGCCTGCCAAGGGTCACCTGCGCGACCGGCTCGACCGCGCCCCGCCCGTTTCCGTCGATCGCGCGCAATATCTCGGCGACCACGTCGTCGATGTAGACAAGGCGCAATGCCGTCTCCGGGTTGTCGATCGTGATGGGCAGATCCCGCGCGACATCCGCGCAAAACGTCGCGACGACGCTGTTGTAGTTCGGGCGGCAGCCCTTGCCAAATACGTTGGGCAGGCGATAGATGAGGGCGGGCGCGCCGGTCCTTCGCGCGTGCGCCTCAAGGCAGGTTTCGGCGGCCAGCTTGCTCTTTCCGTAGGGGTTGTCAAGGGTCGCCTGAATGGACGAGGTCATGAGCACCGGCGCCAAGTTGCCCGCCCGCTCAAGCGCCTCGACGAGCGTTTCGGTAAAGTCCGCGTTGCCGCGCTGAAACTCGCGCTCGTCCTTGGGGCGATTGACGCCCGCCAGATGGACGACAAAGTCGCACTGCGCACTATACGCGCGCAGTTCCTCCGCCGTCGTCCGGACGTCGCACGAGAGCACCTGGAGAGCGCCCCCCGGATAATCGATCAAAAGCCTTAGGTTGCGCCCGATAAAGCCGTTTGCGCCGGTGATCAGCACCTTCATAGCGCTTCTCCCGTGCCGCCCGCCAGTTGCTCCCTAATATAGGCAAGGCCCATGAGCTTTTCTTTGACCTCATCGACAGAAAGAATGCGCGTATTGACCGAATTAAATTCGCCCATCGTGCTGGGCACCGGGACGCCCTTGACGAAATACTTGTCGTAGTTGAGGTCGCGGTTGTCGGCGGGCACCCGATAGAAATTGCCCATATCCTCCGCGTGCGCGCATTCCTCCTTGGTGAGCAGCGTCTCGTACAGCTTCTCGCCATGGCGCGTGCCGATCGACTTCATCTCGTGTCCGGGGTCAAATAGCGCCGCCACCGCGCGCGCCAGCACGTCGATCGTGCAGGCCGGCGCCTTCTGAACCAGGATGTCGCCCGCCTGCGCGTTTTCAAAGGCGAACAGCACCAGATCCACCGCCTCATCTAGGCTCATAATGAAGCGCGTCATGTCGGGATTGGTCAGCGTCATGGGCTTGCCCGAACGAATCTGCTCGATAAACAGCGGGATCACCGACCCGCGCGAGCACATGACGTTGCCATAGCGCGTTGCGCAGATCGTGGTGCCGGTCTCTATCGCGGTGCGCGCCTTGGCGACCACCACCTTCTCCATCATCGCCTTGCTGGTGCCCATGGCGTTGACCGGGTAGGCCGCCTTGTCGGTTGACAGGCAGATCACCCGCTTGACGCCGGCCTCAATCGCCGCCGTCAGCACGTTGTCGGTGCCCAACACGTTTGTCTTGACAGCCTCCAGCGGAAAAAATTCACACGACGGCACCTGCTTGAGCGCCGCGGCATGAAATACGTAATCCACGCCCTGCATCGCGCCGCGCACGCTGGCCGGATCGCGCACATCACCGATGTAATAGCGTATATTGCCCGCGCCGTATTGGTGGCGCAAGTCATCCTGCTTTTTTTCGTCGCGCGAAAAGATGCGAATCTGCCCGATCCCGGTATCATAAAAGCGCCTGAGCACCGCGCCGCCAAAGGAGCCCGTTCCGCCGGTGATCAGAAGCGTCTTGCCTTCAAACATGACCATTCCCCCTTTTCATACGCCACCAGTATACCATATCGCGGTATTTTTGTGAAGTAATTATGCGTGGCGATACCTTGTCAGATTTGATAAGGTATGATATAATTATAGCAGTTTGACAGTATATGTCAAAATTACGGAGGAGGATTTTTATGATGAAGCGACTTTTATGCGTATTGTTGACCGTACTGGTGGTGCTCTTACCGATGGCCGCGATCGCGCAGGGTGAAACACACCAACGTTTCACCCTGAGCAACCCTGTGTTTGAGATGCGCGACAGCGCAAGCGACCCATCCACACTCGACCTTAAGGGCCTTAAGCTGGCGCTAGACTCCAGCAACGCCGGGTTCATCGCGCAGGTACTGGCCGACGACGCAGTCGCGCTGTCGGTCGCCGGACAGATGAAGGAAGATGACCTGCTTCTCTGGGCGGAGGGGCTGAGCAAGGTGATCAGCATGAAACGCGATGCCATTGATCTTGCAGAATCCGTCATGACCGAAACCCCGACGATCGATCCCAGCGCGCTGCTTGCGTCCCTTGAAGGCGTTACGCTCACGCCTGCGGGTCGCGAAGAGGTGCTGTTCCTGGACGCCACCCAGAAAGTCGAGGCCGAGAAGATCACGCTTCACGCGGCCGACGCGCAGATCGACGCGTTCCTCACTTCCTATAAAGCGATCGCAGAGCAGGCCGGGGAAGTGCTGACGGACATCGATTTTGAGGATCTGCTTGCGGCGGACATGACCCTGGACGCGAGCTTTTGGATAAGCGATGACACCACAAACACGCGCCTTGAGATCGTGTTCACCCGCGCCGACGAGAAGGATACCACGACGATAAACGGAGCCTTTTTGATGGCGCAACCCGGAGGGGATGTGCTGAAGCTGTATGGCACGCTGGGTCGTGGCACCCAGCAGTTCGAACTCTCGCTCACCGTCCAACCGGACGCGGTGCTTGCGGATTACCCGCAATTTGCGGGTCAGTTGATCGAACGCAAAGAGGACGCTGTGCAGATGACGCTGACGCTCAATATCAAGCCCGAGTCGTTGGAGGATGGCATCAACCACCTCATCAACGTATCCCTCGAGTTGGCCAACGGCCAGACATACGACCTGACCGCCGGACGTCAGCACACGACGAGCACCGCAAGCGACCTATACGCGCTGGATCTTTCGTCCAACCAGGGCTTTAGCGGGTACGTCTACTGCCGCCAAGTGCCCGTCGAGGCGGACGGCATTACGGGCACCGACGGCGCGCTGGAGATCTCCTTTACCTTCGACGGCAAGACGATACTTGCGACGGCCGACCTCTCCGCCCACACGATGCCGGATGCGCTCGTACTGCCCGACATTTCGGCCATGCCGGTCATCGACTTCAACAACATAACCGAAGAAGACATGACGCAGCTCATGAGCGAAGGACAGATGATGATGCTCCGCGCGCTGGGGTCGCTGATGACACTTCCGGGCCTTGAAGCCATGGCCTCAGCCATGATGTAAATGGACACACGCGGAGCAGGGCATGTATGCCCTGCTCCGCGTTCCCAAATGGCCCGAGGACGCAAATTTGCGCAATTGGAGACAAAGAGATGTTTGATTTTGATACGGTGATCGACCGGCGCGGCACCGGCGCGTGCAAGTGGGAGCGCCGCAGCGCGTATGAATGCACACATGGCATTCTGCCGATGTCGGTGGCGGATATGGAACTGCCGGTCGCGCCCTGCGTGCGGGAAGCGGTCGTCAAGGCCGCGGAGCACGGCGTGTACGGCTACACGGAGGCGACGCCCCGCTATTACGACGCGCTACTTGGCTGGATGAAGGCGCGCCATGGCATGGCGGCGACCGCCGGCGACGTGGCGTCAATCGGCGGCGTGGTGCCGGCGCTTGGCATTGCGATTCGCGCCTTCACAAGACCCGGCGAGGGCGTGATCGTCCAGCCGCCGGTCTATCCGCCGTTTCGCGCCTCGGTGGAGCGCAACGGTCGGCGCGTGGAACTGTGCCCGCTTGCGCTGACGGACGGCCGGTACGAGATGGACTTTGAGGCGCTCGAGCGCGCGGCAAAGAAGCCCGACGTCACGCTTTTGCTGCTGTGCTCGCCGCACAACCCGGTCGGGCGCGTGTGGACGCGGGAAGAGCTTTTGCGGGTGGAGGAAATTTGCCGCGCAAACGGGGTATTGGTCGTGTCAGATGAAATTCATTCGGACTTGATCCTGACCGGCAAGCACATCCCCTACGCCAACCTCTCGGATGCCGCGCGCGCGCACTGCATCGTGTGCACCGCGCCCAGCAAGACCTTCAACATTCCCGGCCTGCAGTGCGCCAACGTGTTCGCCTTTGACGAAGACCTGCGCGCGCGGTTTAAGGCGCAGGCGCAGATCGACGGCTTTGACAACCTTTCGTATTTCGGATACGCGGCGGCGATCGCGGCCTACGAGGGCGGTTCTCCGTGGCTTGACGCCGTGCTTGCCTACATTCAAGGCAACTACGACTGCTTGGTCGCGTTCCTTTCCGAACACATGAAGTGCCTCAAGGTGTTCCCGATGGAGGGCACCTACCTCGCGTGGGTGGACTTCCGGGCGCTCGGCCTTGACAATCAGGCGCTCGAGCACTTCACGCGCGAGGAGGCGCACCTGATCCTGGACGAGGGCTACATCTTTGGCCCCGAGGGCGACGGCTTTGAGCGGATCAACTTGGCGCTTCCGCGAGCGGAACTCCAAAAGGCGCTCGAGCGACTGCTTGACGCGTATCGACGCAGGTTCTAAAAAGTCAAAATGGAAGGCGCGGTCTGGCCAGCGATGTTGGCCAGACCGCGCCTTATCTCTTCGCCCCTTCACGCCTTTCGCGTCCCATTTGCCCCGTGCGGCCTTGCCGGATGGCGCTTGCGGGGGTTGGGGTTTTCCGCCGATTTGTCATGTTATATTTATATTATCTCCCATGCGTCTAACCGGACGGCCATCCCAAACGGGCGGATTCGCGCAATTTATCTGCTTACACGCCGTTGTTTTGCTTTTTTGTGATGCTTGACATTATTTGTCCTAGATGTTACTATTGGGGTACCTTTAAAGTGGCTAAAGGAGTCCTCAATTTGTTGTATTTTATCGTCTGTGATGACAACGCGCTGCACAACAAGACGCTGTGCTGGCACCTGAACGCGCTTTTCCCGAGACTTGACATCCCCGCCGAGGTCGCGCTGATCACAACGACGCCCAGCGAGGTGCTCGCCTATGCCCAAAACCATGGCGACCGACAGAACATCTACCTGATCGACATTGAACTGGGCGACGAGCTAAACGGCGTGACGCTGTGCAAGCAGCTCTTTCAGTGCGACCCGGCGGCCTATTTCCTGTACGTATCGGCCTATCCCGACCATGCGCTCGAGTGCTGCAAGGCCCACGCCTATGACTTTATCTTAAAGCCGTACACGTCGGAGCGGTTGGAATCCTGCGTGCGCGGGCTGATCCGCACGATCCAGCGCCGCAAGGCCGGCCCCGTGTTGATCGTTCGAATCGGTTCCTGCACCCATCAGCTTGTGCAGTCCGAGATCTTATACATCGAGGCGCAGCGCGCCTACGTCTGCGCGCACATGAAGGACTGGACGCTCACCTGGCGCGAGAGCCTGAACGCGGTGTTTGAGCGGCTGGAACCAGGGCTGTTCGACCGCGTGCACAAAAGCTTCATCGTCAACCGCGGTCAGACCGTTTCGATCAACGTCAAGGACTGCGAGGTCGTGTTGTCCAACAAGGCGGTTCTGCCCATATCGCGGAGCTTTGCCGCCCTCAAGCGCGAGCAGATGAGCATCCCCGCGCCTGACTGACGCCGCATGGCTTTTCTACCCGCTTTACGGCCTTTGCCGTGCCCGCGAAAAGTAGCGCAGCGGCTGTTTTCGTGTATCTCGCATTGACATTTTCCCGGTTTTGCTTTATAATTGTTGCGTTGATGATGGGGAATGTTTGTTGGGTCGCGGGCAAAGAGAGCCGCCGGATGGTGCGAGGCGGCGCCGCGCCGAATGACGCTCGTCCCCTGAGACACCCCTTGGGCGGTTGCCCCCGTTATCGGGCAAGAGTGGACCTTCAAAACACGCGGTTGCGCTGTTTTTGGGGTCAACAAGAGTGGTACCGCGAAAGGCATGTCCTTCCGTCTCTTTAGATAGAGAGGGAAGCTATTTTTTTTTAAGTGAGGAGCCGATGTACATGAAGGAATTACCCGCCTACAACCCGACCGAGATTGAGCGCAAGTGGCAAGCGCACTGGGATGACGCCGGCACGTTCAACGCCGAGAAGAGCCACGCCAAGCCCAAGTTCTACCCGCTGATCGAGTTTCCGTATCCGTCGGGCGCCGGACTGCACGTGGGACATCCGCGCTCGAACACCGCCATGGACATCATCGCGCGCAAGCGCCGGATGGAGGGGTACAACGTGCTGTTCCCGATCGGGTACGACGCGTTCGGGCTTCCGACGGAGAACTACGCGATCAAGACCGGCATTCAGCCGTCGATTGTCACAAAGCAAAACGTGGATCACTTTCGCGAGCAGCTCAAGCGGCTGGGCTTTTCGTTTGACTACACGCGCGAAGTGAACACGACCGACCCCGCGTACTATAAGTGGACGCAGTTCATCTTTTTGAAGCTATTCGAGGCGGGCCTTGCGTACAAGAGCGAGATGCCGGTCAACTGGTGCGTCAGCTGCAAGTGTGGCCTGGCGAACGAAGAGGTGGTTGGCGGCGTGTGCGAGCGCTGCGGCGGCGAAGTGGTGCGCCGGGTGAAGCGCCAGTGGATGCTGCGGATCACGGATTACGCGCAGAAGCTGCTGGACGGCCTAGACGACGTGGACTTTATCGACAAGGTGAAGACGCAGCAGCGCAACTGGATCGGGCGCAGCGAGGGCGCGGAGGTGGACTTTGCGCTTTCGACGGGCGAAAAGCTGCGCGTGTACACGACGCGACCCGACACGCTGTTTGGCGCGACGTATATGGTCATCAGCCCGGAGCATCCGCTGATTGAGGCGCACCGCGCGCTGCTTGCCAATTATGACGAGATCGTCCGGTATCGCGATGCGGCGGCGCGCAAGAGCGACTTTGAGCGCACGGAACTCAACAAGGACAAGACGGGCGTCAAGCTCAGCGGGCTTCACGCGGTCAATCCGGTGAGCGGGCAGGCGATCCCGGTGTGGGTGTCTGACTATGTGCTGATGGGCTACGGCACCGGCGCGATCATGGCGGTGCCCGCGCATGACGAGCGGGACTGGGCGTTTGCCAAGAAGTTCGACCTGCCCATCGTCGAGGTGGTGGCGGGCGGCAACGTGCAGGAGGCCGCGTATACCGACATTCAGGACGGCGTGCTGGTCAATTCCGGGATGCTTGACGGGCTGCGCGTACCGGAGGCGAAGGCCACGATCACGCAGTGGCTCGTAGAAAAGGGATTGGGCGAGAAGAAGGTCAACTTCAAGCTGCGCGACTGGGTATTCTCGCGGCAGCGCTACTGGGGCGAACCGATCCCGCTGATCTGGTGCGAGAAGTGCGGATGGGTGGAGGTGCCCTACGACCAGCTTCCGCTGAAGCTTCCGACAGTTGACAAATTTGAGCCGAGCGACGACGGCGAATCCCCGCTGGCGTCCCGCCCCGACTGGGTCAACACGCCCTGCCCCAAGTGCGGCGCGCCGGCCAAGCGCGAGACCGACACGATGCCGCAGTGGGCGGGATCGAGCTGGTATTTCCTGCGCTACATCGACCCGCACAACTGCGAGGTATTTGCCGACGCCGAGGAGCTGAAATACTGGCTGCCGGTGGACTGGTACAACGGCGGCATGGAGCACACGACGCTGCACCTGCTCTATAGCCGGTTCTGGCACCGGTTCCTTTACGATATCGGCCTGGTTCCGACCAAGGAGCCCTACCAGAAGCGCACGTCGCACGGCATGATTCTGGGCGCGAACGGCGAGAAGATGTCCAAGTCGCGCGGCAACGTGATCAACCCGGACGACGTGGTGGACGAGTTGGGCGCGGACGCGTTCCGCATGTACGAGATGTTCATGGGCGCGTTTGATCAGGCGATCCCGTGGTCGACGGACGGCGCGCGGGGCTGCAAGCGGTTCCTCGACCGGGTGTGGCGGCTGATGGAGATGATGAACGAGGACGAGGGCATCTCGCGCGAGATGGCTTACGACGTCAGCGCCTGCATCAAGAAGGTGGGCGAGGACTACGAGAAGATGAAATTCAACACCGCGATCGCGGCGATGATGACGCTGACGAACCAGCTATACGAGGCAAAGCGCGTGACGCGGGGCGAGATGAAGACGCTGTGCCAGCTGCTCAACCCGGTCGCGCCGCACATCACGGAGGAGATCGCCGAAATGTGCGGGTTTGGCGAGCTGGCGCGGCAGTGCTGGCCGGCATATGACGAGCAGGCGCTTGTGCTGGACACGGTAGAGATCGCGGTGCAGGTGGGCGGCAAGGTGAAGGGGCGGCTGAACGTCCCGGCAGACCTCACGCGCGAAAACGCGGCGGACTACTTCGCGCAGTGCGCGCCGTTCCAAGAGATGCTGGGCGGAAAGCAAGCCAAGAAGCTGGTCTACGTCCCGGGTCGTCTGGTCAACGTGGTCATCTGACGCGTGCGCGAAGCCCGGCACGAGGCGGGAGAGGCGTTAAGAGGCGCAAGAGGCGTTAGGTAGCGCTAAGCGCCGTTAAGCAGTCCCCAACCTGCGCCCGCAGGCGCGCTGGCATCCAAGGACCTTCCTTGGCGGGGTC
>JAVXNW010000017.1:0-31049 GCA_036645575.1 Clostridia bacterium
CCCGTGCTTCCCCGTCATCTGTTTGATCCTCAAAACAAGCGGCTGCGGCACGAAACTTCTTTCGTGTCACAGCCCCCTTGTTTACGCCTAAGCACATCTGCAATTTTAGTTGTTGACATCCGTTCGAAATGCGGATATGCGCTGCTTGTTGCGCGTTTTCTATCCATACATATCGGGCAAAAAGCTGGCTTTTCCTTTTGAAATCACCAACTTTTTTGCGTTTTTTCAGGAGCGGTGTTGCTGGGACGGTTGTGCAACGGGGCCTTAAGTTTGAATAGCTTGTTTTCGTGTGAGTTAAAATCCTCCGCTTGTGACGTGAGTCGAACGCTCTAAATCCGTGCAAACCCGCATGGATAAAAGAAAAATTGACAAGTCTTCATAAAGAAAACTTGTCAACCTATCTTGGTGGAGGCGAGGGGAGTCGAACCCCTGTCCGAAAACCCGAGAATTCTTGTATCTCCGAGCGCAGTCTGCGATTTAACGTTCCCTCTGCCACGCGCCCACAGACGGGCTCATGGTTTTAGTAGCTTCATAAAGTCCCACCCATCGCAAAGCTTGAACGGGCTGGTACCCCGCCTTTCATGACGCCGGATGAACTACGCCGCGGGAGGCTTAGGTCCGACGGGCAGCCTTAAGCGGCTACCGGAATAAAATCGTTATTATTCGCAGTTATTGTTTTTCCCCGTTTTATGGCGGTCAGGGGCCGCCGCTCGCTGCTCGAATCCCCCAGATCCCCGTCGAAACCATTACGCCCCCATAGACGCCGCCAACGGTTCCCCTTGACGGACGGGTGGCCCTAGTACCGCTCTTTGAACGAACGCTCGATATCGCGCTTGGCGTCCTTCTGAGCCTGATCGTCGCGCTTGTCGTAGAGCTTTTTGCCCTTGCAGATCGCAAGCTCCATCTTCACGCGGCCGTCCTTGAAGTAGATCGAGAGTGGAATCAGCGCAAGGCCGTCCTGCATGACCGCCTGGCCAAGCTTGCGGATCTCCACCTTGTGCATCAACAGCCGCTTGGGACGCATCGGGTTTACGTTGTAGATGTTGCCCTGCTCGTAGGGGCTGATGTGCATGCCCTCCACAAACAATTCGCTGCCGCGCACCTGCGCATAGGAGTCCTTGAGGTTCACCTGACCCAGCCTGATCGACTTGACCTCGGTGCCGTGCAGCTCCATGCCGGCCTCATAGACTTCCTGAACGAAGTAGTCATGTCGCGCCTTACGGTTTTGCGCAATCGTCTTAATGCCCTTTTGCGGCATGACACACCCTCCATTCCACATGATGCAAGCGCTATTATAGCATGTTTTCGCCCGCTTGTAAAGGCGCTGCGCACCGATTTCTTTTGAAGCGATTTCTTTTGAAGCGTCAGTAGGCATCCTCCGCGATATTAAACGACAGATCGCCCGCCTCGTTGACGGTTGCGATATAGGTGAGGGTTTCGTCCTCTTCGGAGGGCTCCCAAGCGCGGGCATAGTGGAACGCGACGCTGGTTTCGCCCGGCGCGACCGCCTCAAAGACGAAGGTATACAGGCCGCCCGAGCCGGGCGCGTCGGAAGAAGCTTCGTAGGCGTCGGAGCACAGGCACACGACCGCGTCGTCCGCGACCGAGCAGGTCCATTCAAAGCCGGTGGAGGGATTGCCGTCTAGCATGATCGCGATGCTCGACGGCTCTTGAGCAAGCGCCGTCGTGCACGCAAGCGCGATCAAGAGCGACAGGCACGCGCAAACCATCTTTTTCATTCTGATGTCCTCCCTATTCGAAGGTCTTATGGGTTAGACGCGCGGCGGGGGCACCGGTTCCCGCCCGCCGCGCAATCAATCGAGAAAGGCGGACGGCAAATGTCTTTCGCCGACCGCCCTCCTTCTGGCATTCGATGGATCAATTGGTCTTTTCGTCAAACTGGATCTGCGCGCTGATGGCGCGGCAGGCATCCTGAACCGCCTGATCGGTTGCGAGATCGGCCTCGGTGGGCGCGGTGCTCTGCGCGTGAACCAACAGCGACATGCCGTGATCGGCCTTGAGGTAGATGTTGTAGCCCTTGATGTAGGTGGTGGTGTCCAACTGCGCGTTGGTCTTGGGGTCGACGTCGGGGTAATTGTAGGTGTAGCCCAGGCTGCGCGCGGGGCGGCCTGCGACATCGGACGAATCCAGCTCCGTGACCACGGCGGTCGGAATATAGGAGGTCAGGTTGCCCTTGAGCGCGGACGCGATCGTGTCATAGTCGCCCTTGGCGGTCATGATGTAGGCGCTTTCAACCGGGTTGGCCGCGTCATTTGCGGCAAAGGCGTAGGTGGCCAAGCTGCTGTCGGCGGTGCTTCCCTCGTGGGTCATCGTGTAGCCTTCGGTTTCGCCCGCCGTGGCGAGCTTGAAGTAGCGGGGCTTTGTGGTGGATCCCGTATTTCCGATGATCCAATTGTCGCCTTGGGTTACGGCCGCGCCGTCCTTGACGGGCAGATGGCCGTCAAACGCGTTGCGGAACACAAAGAACAGCACGATCACAAGGATCAACAAACCGATGCCGATGAGCAGCTTGATCAGCTTGTCCTTGGGCAGGTCGATGAACTTGTTTACGTGCTTTACGTGGGACTGTTGCCTGGCGGGAACCGACTTTCTTGCCACGATCAATACGCCTTCTCTCACCGCGCCCATCCCGGCGCGACATTTTTCTCTATTATAACGATTTATGGCGAAGCGGTCAATACGTTTGTTTGACAATCGGGTGCTTGATGGATATAATAGTGGTAGGAAAAGGCAGGATGCTTGGGAAAAATTATGGCGCACGAAGGGAGTCTGAAATTTGAAAAAATTAGCTTGCGCGATTCTTTGCGTGGCGCTCTTGTTGGGCGGCGCGGTCGCCTTGGCCGAGGAGCCGGAGATTGGCAAATGGGTGCAGTTCGAGGACGGATTTGAGATCATGGTTCCGGAAGACTGGGCGGATCTGGCGATCACCGACGAGATGGCGGAGATGATCGGCTGCTTTTACCGCGCGGGGTGCGCGGACGCCACGCAGGAGATGCGCATTGGCTGGATGGACATGGACGCGCAGAGCCAAGAAGAGCTTTGGCTGGCGGTCGAGGGCGAATGCCCCAAGGCGTTTGAAATATCGCTTGGGGATGTGACCTATCTGGCGCTTGAAAACGCGAAGGGCGAAACGGCGGCGCTTGCGGTGCTCGACGAGGGCTGCCCGGGCGGCGTGTACCTGTACCAGTTTTTCCCGCGCACAGCGGGCGGGATTACGCCAGAGGCGCAGGAAATCCTGCTGTCGATGCGGGACATTCCGCCCACGGGCACCGTGGCGGATGCGGGAACGGACGCCGACGAGGGCATGACGCTGGGCGAGATCCACGTTCATGCCGCGCAATAGGGGAAAGCGGTTTAACCGATGCGCGATGGGCGATGCGGCTGGGCAGGCCGCGCAAGCGCTGCGCGATAAAGCGGGTGTAAAGCGGTGACGGATAGGAAAAAGGGGATTCTCGCGCGGCTTGCGCTATTTGGCGCGGCGATTGTGTGGGGAAGTTCGTTTTTTGTGGTCAAGGGCGCGGTGGATTTCCTGCCGCCGGCGCTTTTGCAGGCGGTGCGCTTTGGCGCGGGCGCGCTCTTGCTGTGCGCGGTATTTCCTAAGCAGCTGCGCCGATTGACCCAAAGGGACTGGGCAAAGGGCTTTTTGATCGGCGCGTGCTTGGCGGTCGCGACGCTCATTCAAAATATCGGCATACAATATACGACGCCCGGAAAGAGCGCCTTTTTAACGACCGTATACTGCGTGCTCGTGCCCTTTTTGTTTTGGATCGTGCGCGGGGAAAAACCGACGCCAAAGCGCTTTATCGCGGCGTTTTTCTGCTTTTGCGGGATCGCGCTGGTGTCGTTGGACGGAACGCTCTTGATGGGCAAGGGCGACCTGCTGACGCTTGTCAGCGGCCTGCTCTACGCGCTGCACATCGTGCTGATTGCGTCGCTCGGGAAGACCATGGACCCCGTCGGCCTGACGGTGGTGCAGACCGCGTGGGCGGGTGTGCTCAGCTGGATCTACGCGCTGATTGTGGATGGGTCGCCCGCGGCCTACAACTGGGATATTTGGCCACAGGTGCTCTACCTTGCGCTGTTTGCGACCGCCGGCGGGTATTTGCTGCAGATTGTGGGGCAAAAGAACACGCCGCCCGCCGCGGCTTCGCTGATCTTAAGCCTTGAATCGGTGTTCGGCGTGCTCTTTTCGGTGCTGTTTTATGGCGAGCAAGTCACCGCGCGATTGGGCATCGGCTTCCTTGTGATCTTCCTGTCTATTCTGATCTCGGAGATGAATTGGCGGAAAAGACCCAGCCTATGTCGAAAAGCAAATTAATCATTCCACGCGTCGGGGTTGTCGCGCAGTATTTTTGATATCTCACGCAGCACGACGCGCTGCTGATCGCTGCACGGAACGCCGATCAGCGATCGATCATTCAGCGATTCCTGTAAAAGAACGTCCGTGGATACGTTCATGGCATTGGCAAGCGAGACGACGGTCTCCAGACTGGCCTTGCGCGTCCCACGCTCAATGTGGCCTAAAAACGACAGCGAAATACCCACCAATTCGGCCAGCTTATCCTGTGTCAGATGGAGCTCCTTGCGCTGGCTCTTGATTCGCAAACCAAGACTCTTGTAGTCCATTATCCTTGACCTCCTATTCACAGACTATTGTACTTAGTTTATAAAAAATTAGCCCTCAATGGAACCGTCCAAAAGAAGTAAATAATGCTTGTGGACTATAAATAAAGGAAAAACCGCGTGTTTTTCTTCAATTTGGCGCCCGAAGAACAATGCTTCCTGTCCCTATATGGATGGCCGCCAATAGGGACAGGAAGAATATATTTTCGCGCAAAGTGGCGAATCGATGTGCCGGGCGTAGGCCTTGGCGCAAGGCGCGCCGAATGGCCCTTGGGCGCCTTTGCGCGCGCTGATCGGGGGCAGCCGGCCGGTGGCATAACGCGCAAAGACCCGGCCGATTCCGGCCTTGCGCGCCCGTTCGGGGGCGATCTTGCGCGCCCGCCCAGGGTGATTTTTCGGTAAAGCGGTGGTAAGGAACCGCTGAATAAATCCCGCACGCGCTGGCGGCTGAATTTCCGCCATCTCCGCCCCGCAAAATCCGGGGCGTAGCGCTGCTACGCCTTCGGCTTTTGCATGACGAATCTGGCAGAAATTCAGCTCGCCATCACGCACGTTCTTTAATCAGCGCTTCCTTAGGCAAATTTTCGGGGGGCTTGTCAAGCATCCGTCCACGATGCTATAATAAGGTAAAACGGCGCGGGAGGCAATATGAAAAAATGCGGTCGGCTCAGGTGGCCTTGGATTTTGGCGATACAGGTGGGCGCGATGGCGCTTGGCACGGCGGCTTTTTTGCTCATGGCGCTGCTTCTTCCGTGGAAGTGGGGCTATGCGTGCGCCATGTGGGGCGTCATACCGCTGATGGGCGCGCTGAGCGCCTACCTGGCCACCCGCGCGGGGCTGAGCAACTACGTTTCGTGGGCGCTGCCGCCCGTGTGCCACGCGCTATGCCACTATTTGGTGCTTGGCTATCCGCCCGAGAGCGCGGGGATGCCGCTTGTGACGGCGGGATTGGCGCTGGTTGCCGCCGCGACGGGCGAGGTGTGCAACGAGCGCGCGGCCAGAAAAAGCAAAAAGCGCTGAGCCCATTTTATAAGAAGGCAAATACCGGATTTCCGGGTGGAGGTTGACAAACATGCAGTACATTATGACCTGTGACGCCGGGACGACCGGCTGCAAGTGCTCGGTATTTGACGTGACGGGGCACACGGCCTGTGCCGTCAAGCGCACCTATCAGACGGACTACCCCAAGGCCAACTGGGCCGAACAGGAGCCGTCGGTCATCCTGCGCGCGATCATCGACGGCATTAAAGAGCTGCTTACGCAGGTGAGTCCGGCCGATATCGCCTGCGTGGGTCTGTCGGGCACGATGAACGGCTGCATTCCGGTGGACGCGGGCGGCCGGGCGCTGTACCCCAACATCATTCACTCGGATTCGCGCGCGTGGCGCGAGGTCGGCCAGATCGAGGACGTGATCCCCGCGCGGGAATTTTACCAGCTGACCGGCAACCGCCTCGACCACCACTACACGCTGCCCAAGATCCTGTGGGTGCGCAAAAACCTGCCGGACGTGTACAAGCGCACCGTGTGGTGGCTCAACACGAAGGACTACCTGTACGCGCACCTGACCGGGCGCGTGGGCGTGACCGACTATTCGGACGCCTCGCTGACGACGGCGCTCGACATCAAGAAAAAAGTCTGGGCGGAGTCGCTTTTGCGCGAGCTCAAGCTGGACGCGGGCAAGATGCCCGAGATCCACAAGGGCAGCGACGTGCAAAACGGCATCACCCGGGACATCGCGGAGAAGACGGGCTTGCTCGAGGGGACGCCGGTCGCGGTGGGCGGCGGCGACGGCGCCTGCGCGGCGCGCGGCGCGGGCCTTTACGAGCCGGGATCGGGCTACTGCTGCATTGGGTCAAGCGCCTGGGTGGGGCAGCTCACGCGCGAGCCGCTGCTCGACGAGCAGATGCGCATCTTCAATTACCTCGACATGGACGGGGCGGTCAACCACACGCTGGGCACCATCCAAACCGGCGCGGCCGCCTACGACTGGGCGATGGAAAACCTGCTGTCGGGCGGGGGACAGGTGACCGGGGCGGACTACTCCAAGATCGAAAACATGGCGCGCCAGATCGAGCCGGGCGCGGAGGGCGTGATGTTCCTGCCCACGCTGATGGGCGAGCGCACGCCGTACTGGGACGCGAACACGCGCGGGTGCCTGATGGGCTTTACGCTCTATCACGACCAGCGGCATGTGGCGCGCGCCATTTACGAGGGCGTCGCCTTTGCGCTGGCGGGCGTTCCCGAGATCATGGCCGAGTGCGGCGCGCCCATTCGCTCGATGATGCTCATTGGCGGCGGCGCGCGCTCCGGACTTTGGCCGGACATGATGGCCAATGTATTTGGCATACCGACCCGCGTGCACATGGCGCCGGGCGAGGCGACATCGCTTGGCGCGGCGCTGTCGGCGGGCGTGGGCGTCGGGCTGTTTGACAGCTACGCACAGGCGGCGTCGGTCGTGCATGAGCGGTCGCGGCACGCGGTCAACCCGGAATCCTACGAAAAATACCAGCGCTTCTTCGCGCTCTACAAGCAGATGTACGCCAGACTCAAGCCCATCTTCGATGGCATTGCGGCTGAGGCAAACACATGAAAAAGTCAATCGACGATCCGGCGGGGTACCTTGAGCGGTTGAGGCCCCTCTATGTCCGGCTGTTCCGGGTGGCGCACGCGGTCGTGGGCAACTTGGACGTGGCGGAATACGTGCTCAAAAGCGCGATCGTCGAGGCGTATCTGCGGCGCAATGAGTGGCGCGACCGGATGGGCTTTCAGGAATGCCTGCTGCACACGGTCAAGGCGGTGGCGCTGGTGGAACTGAAGGGGGTCAAGCAGGCGGGCAGCTTTGAGATCGACTGGGCGCTGCCCGCGCCCGAAAAGGCCGGAAACGCCACCCAAGAAGCGCTGTATGAGCGAATCGAGCGCGAGAGCGAGGCCACGCAGCGCATGGCGGTGTTGTATTTCGGCTGCGACATGGCGCCTAAGCAGATTGCGCAGGTGTTGGGCGTGCGCGCCAGCGACGTGAGCGGACGCCTGCACAGGTTGACCTCGCGCCTGTCGCGCTTTGTCAAGGCGGACGCGCGACACGGACGCGGGTCGCTCGAGGAGCAGATGGAGTGGCTGCTGCTGGAGGCGCTTGGCACGCCGGGCAGGGAAGTGCCCGAGATGGGCGCGGTGTTTCGCTCGTTTGAGCGCGACGTGTACGGCGCGCGCAAGCCGCGCGCGTCGGCCGGGCGCGTGGTGGGGATGGCCGTAAAGGTGCTGGCCGCCCTTGCGCTGGCCGCGCTGTTTTGGCTTTTGGCGGTGCTGATTCAGCCGCAGGCAAGCGCGCCGCGCCCGCCCGATGCGCAGGCCGAAGCGGAAAAGGGCGCGGCCGCCAGCAAAGCGGCGGCGCTTTGACTTGGCGCGGGTGAGAAAGCGCGGGGACTTGGCGCGGGGCTTGGCACGGGAACTTGACACAGCGCGAGGGCACAGCGCGGGAACTTGGCGCGGAAACTTGGCACAGCGCGGGAGCACAGCGCGCAGATGACCAGATAAGCCACGAAATCATAATATCCCCGCTGTTTGAAGCGCGCATGGGCGGTGGTATAATCGGAACAATCAACCAAAATTGGATGAAAAATACCATTTTAGCCATAGGGTGAAAGGGAGGACAGACGCATGTTTAAGGACATTCGCGAGGGCCTGACGTTTGACGATGTGCTGCTGGTGCCGCAAAGGAGCGCGGTGCTGCCGCGCGACGTCGATCTGTCGGTCGCACTGACCAGCGGGATCACGCTCAACATTCCGCTGATGAGCGCGGCGATGGACACCGTGACCGATTCCCGGCTGGCGATCGCCATTGCGCGCGAGGGCGGCATGGGCGTCATTCACAAAAACATGTCCATCGAGGCGCAGGCGGGCAACGTCGATAAGGTCAAGCGCTCGGAAAACGGGGTCATTGAAGATCCGTTTTACTTGGCGCCCGACAACAAGGTATCTGACGCGCTGTCGCTCATGGAGCGCTACCATATTTCCGGCGTTCCGATCACCACCGCGGGCAAGCTGGTCGGCATCCTGACCAACCGCGACCTGCGCTTTGAAACCGAATTTGAACGCCCGATCTACGAGGTGATGACCACCAAAAACCTGATCACCGCGCCGGTGGGCACCACCCTTGAAGACGCGCAAAAGATTCTGGCCAGCCACCGGATCGAAAAACTGCCGCTGGTGGACAAGGACTACAACCTGCGCGGGCTGATCACGATCAAGGACATTGAAAAGACCAAGAAGTACCCGAACTCGGCCAAGGACGCAAGCGGCAGGCTCCTGTGCGCGGCGGCGGTCGGCGTGACGCACGACACCATGCAGCGCGTCGAGGCGCTGGTCGCTGCCAAGGTGGACGCGATCGGGCTGGACACGGCGCACGGGCATTCGGTGGGCGTGCTCAAGGTGGTCGAGGAGATCCGGCGGCGCTATCCCGACCTCGTGATCATCGCGGGCAACGTGGCGACCGCGCCCGCGACGCACGACCTGATTCAGGCGGGCGCGGACGTGGTCAAGGTGGGCATCGGCCCCGGATCCATCTGCACGACGCGCGTGGTCGCGGGCATCGGCGTTCCGCAGATCACCGCCATCTCGGACTGCGCGGAGGCGGCCGACAAATTGGGCAAGAAGATCATTGCGGACGGCGGCATCAAGTACTCGGGCGACCTGCCCAAGGCGATTGCCGCGGGCGCGAGCGTCATCATGATCGGGAGCCTGTTCGCGGGATGCGAGGAGAGCCCCGGCGCGATGGAGATCTATCAGGGGCGCTCCTTTAAGGTGTACCGCGGGATGGGCTCGCTTGCCGCGATGGCCGAGGGCAGCAAGGATCGCTACTTCCAAGAGGACGCGAAAAAGCTGGTGCCCGAGGGCGTCGAGGGGCGCGTTCCCTACAAGGGCTCGCTGGCCGACACCGTGTTTCAGCTGATGGGCGGACTTAGGTCCGGGATGGGCTATTGCGGAACCCGGACGATCGAAGCGCTGCGCCAAGACGGCCAGTTCATTCGCATCACCGGCGCGGGCCTCACCGAGAGCCACCCGCACGACATCAACATCACCAAGGAAGCGCCGAACTACTCCGTGGGCGGCTGAGGCGCGGAAAAATAGTCGCGCGGGGCGCGATGGTCGCGTGAACCGCGCCCCATCGTGGGGTCAATGTTAATATTGGAGGAACCATGAAAAAAAATCAGACCGGACGCGCTTTGGCCATGGGGCTGTTGGTGCTTGTATGGCTGTTTTCGGCGGGCGCGCTTGCGGAGGAATCGGTTCCCGCGCTCGGGCAGACGCTAAAGGGGATGCGGGAAGGCGCGATCGCGCCCGACGCGGCGCGGGAATTGCGCGCGCGCGGCCTTGCGCTAAAGCCAAGCGCCAAGGTGCTGGGACTGGGGCGCGACGGCGTGGGCGAGGCGTTTCAGCTAGAGGCGCTCGTCAAGCCCGAAGGGGCGGTCGCGTCTTTGCGCTACACAAGCTCCAACGCCCGCGTCGCCTCGGTCGATGAAGATGGGCGGGTGACCGCACACAAGCTGGGCAAGGCGGTCATCACCTGCCGCACGATGGACAACAGCAAGCTCAAGCGCACCTGCAAGGTAACCGTCAAGGGACTTGCGCCCAAGGCGCTCACGCTGGACGCGCCCGAAGTGACGCTTGCGCCGAACGCGTCGGTAAGGCTAAGCGCGACCGTGTCGCCCGCAAACGCCTACAACCCGCGCGTTCAGTGGAAAAGCGCCAACCCCAAGGTCGCCAAGGTGTCCCAAGACGGCGTGGTGACCGCGCTTTCGATGGGCATGACCAAGATCAGCGCGCGCACAAGCGTGGGCGGCGTGACGGCCAGCCTCAACGTGACGGTGGGCTTTGCCGATAGCGACATCTATTATCTGGCGATCGGCGAGGAAAAGTACCAGTACGTGAGCGCGCTCAAGGGACCGCGCGTAGACGTGAACCGCTTTGTCAAGGCGCTGAGCGCCAGCCGCTTTGGGCAAAAGAGCCTGAACGGGCAAGTGTTTTACGACCTGACGAGCGCGCAATTGCGCAGCGCGATCGCGAACCTGCCCGCGCTGGGCATGGATGAAAACGACGTGACGTACCTGTACTATTCGGGGCACGGCGTGGGCGGAAGCGACAGGGCGATTCGCGGCGCGCTGGCGGGCGTCGATTATACGATGAAGAGCCCGGAGCGCGCCGTCACGGTGGATGAAATCCGCACCTATTTGGACAAGGTGCCCGGCACCGTCGTGCTGGTGATCGACGCGTGCCTGTCCGGCCAGTTCATCACGCCCAAGGGCGGCGATGCGGCGGGAAATGCGGTGGCGGACGGAAAGCGGTTTGAGCAGTCGTTCGTCGAGGCGTTTTCTGGCGCTGGAAAGGCGAGCGCCAAGGGGATCGGCTCGATCATCACGGGAAATCCCCAAAAGGGAAAATACAAGCTGCTCGTGGCCTCGGCGCCCATGCAGAACTCCTACGTGGCCGAGTCGGGCGTGAGCGTGTTCACCGATTACGTGACGCAGGCGGCGGGCATATTGGGAAGCGGCGAAGGCTATGTGTCGGATCAACTTCCGGCGGACGCCAACCGCAACCACTGGGTGTCGCTCAAGGAAATCTACCGCTACGCGATGCCCAAGATCCTCAAGTGGTCCAAGAGCGCGTTGGGTAAGCCGCAGCAGATGATGGTGTGGCCCGCCAACGACAATTTCCCGATTTTTGCGCGCCAGTAGCCCGAAAAGGCTCCTGCTTTGGGCCGGGCGCGCGCCCTGCCCACCATCCGCGTGGCGCGGGATTTGCGCAGGCGGAAGGTGAAGCGCTTTCGCGGGATCAGGCGCAAGCGCGCGCCGCGCCATCGCCGGTGGGCGAAAATGTTGATTTTTCCGGCGGGATTGACAAGTTCACGCGGCCGTGTTATACTTGGGCGCAATACGTGATGAGGGGCAGGAGTAATTCGGATTTAGCGCGTTCAGAGAGCCTTCGGTTGGTGAAAGGAGGCCGCGCGGACGAATGAATACAGCCCGGAGCAGAGAGGGCGAAGGAACAGTAGCCTTTTCCGGCTAGCGGCCGTTATCCCGCGCATGAGGCCGCCCAGGCGGCAAACGGAAGTGGTACCGCGGTTTTCAGCCGCCTTCCGCCATCTATATTTGATGGCGGAAGGCGTTTTGTTTTTTTTACTACGCCGCACGCTCGCTTTCGCGCAGACAAAAGGGAGGACAAGACCATGGAATTTTCGGAAAACATGCTTTCACAGCACCTTCGCCCGATCAACGGCAGCGCCATTCGCGCGATCTTTCACCTGCTGGGAAAGCCGGGCATGATTTCCTTTGCGGGCGGAAACCCCGCCGCGTCCGCGCTTGAGCCGGACGTGATCGCGGAAATTTCTTCCGAGGTGCTCAAGCAGTACGGATGGGTGCTGCTCCAGTACGGCGCGACCGAGGGCTTTGCGCCGCTGCGCGAGTCGATTGCGCAGTTTGTACAGCCCGCCGGGGTGAACGCCGAGCCTTCGCACATCCTGCCCACGCAGGGTTCCGGGCAGGCGCTCGACCTGCTGGTCAAGGCGACATGCGACGAGGGCGACGTGGTGCTGGTCGAAAGCCCCACGTTTCTGGGCGCGCTGCAGACATTTGAGACCTACGGCGTGAAATTGGTCGCGCTGCCAAGCGACGAGATGGGCGTGATCCCGGAGGAAGCCGAAAAGCTGATTGTGCAGGCGCATCCCAAGATCATGTACCTCATCCCCACCTTTCAAAACCCGACCGGCAAGACGCTGCCGCTGGAGCGCCGCGAAAAAATGGCGGCGCTTGCGGAAAAGTACGGCGTGATTCTGGCCGAGGACGACCCGTACCGCGACCTGCGCTATGCCGGGGAGGCGCTCCGCTCGATCAAGTCGTTTGACAAGGCGGGCTGGGTCGTCTATCTGGGCTCGTTCTCAAAGCTGATCTCGCCCGGCCTTCGCGTGGGCTACGCGGTGGTCGACCAGCCGCTGCTGATGCGCAAGATGGTCATCGGCAAGCAGTCGACCGACCTGCACTCGCCGCTGCTCAACCAGGCGATCGTGGACGCGTATCTGCGCAAGGGGCTCATGCCGGAACACCTGGGGCGCATCTGCGCAAGCTACAAGGCGCAACTTGACCTGATGCTTAAAAAGATGGCGGAGTTCCCGGCGGGCACGCATTTTACGCACCCGCAGGGCGGACTGTTTTTGTGGGCGGAACTGCCGGAGGGGATAAACGCGGTGAAGATGCTGGACGAGGCGGTCGCGCGCAACGTGGCGTATGTGCCGGGCACGCACTTCTATGCGGGCGGCGGGCACGAGCGGACGCTTCGGCTCAACTTCTCAAACAGCACGCTTGCCGACATCGACAAGGGCATGAGCGCGCTGGGCGAACTGGTGCGCGAGAAGTGCCGCTGAAAATGGGTTTTGTCTAGGGAAGCACTGATTAAATCCCACACGCGCTGGCGGCTGCATTTCCGTCATCTCCGTCCTGCAAAATCCTTGACGTAGTTCCGCTACGCCTTCGGCTTTTGCGGGACGAATCTGGCGAAAATTCAGCTCGCCATCGCGCACGTTCTTTAATCAGCGTTTCCCTAGGCGGGGGCTTTAGCATATTTAGGAGGATGAAACCGATGAAGACCGGACTTGACATATTGCGCGAACGCGGGTTTGTCGCGCAGATCACCTACGAGGACGAGCTGGAGAAGGCGTTTGAATCGGGCGCGCCGATCACCTTTTACACCGGCTTTGACCCGACGGCGGACAGCCTTCACATCGGCCATTACATTCCGATCATGGCGATGGCGCACATGCAGAAGGCGGGACACCGGCCGATCGCGCTGATGGGCGGCGGCACCGCGATGGTGGGCGACCCATCGGGCAAGACCGACCTTCGCCAGATGATGACCACCCAGACGATCGACGGAAACGTCGCGGCGATCAAAAAGCAGATGGCGCGGTTTCTGGATTTTGACGAGACGCACCCGAACGCCGCGCGCATTGTGGACAACGGCGACTGGCTGCGGACGCTCAATTACATCGAGTTTTTGCGCGACGTGGGCGCGATGTTCTCGGTCAACCGGATGCTGACGGCCGACTGCTACAAGCAGCGGCTCGAAAAGGGACTGACGTTTCTCGAGTTCAACTACATGCTGATGCAGAGTTACGATTTTTTGAAGCTCTTTAACGACTACGGGTGCACGCTGCAGACCGGCGGCGACGACCAGTGGAGCAACATGCTCGCGGGCGCGGATTTGATCCGGCGCAAGGAGCAGAAAAGCGCGTTCGCGCTCACGTTTAAATTGCTGCTCACCCACGACGGGCGCAAGATGGGCAAGACCGAAAAGGGCGCGCTGTGGCTCGATCCCGAGCGCACGAGCCCGTACGAGTTCTACCAGTACTGGCGCAACGTGGACGACGCGGACGTTGAAAAGTGCCTGGCGCTGCTGACGTTTTTGCCGATGGAGGAGGTAAAGCGCTTGGGCGCGCTCAAAGATGAGCACATAAACGAGGCCAAGCGCGTGCTCGCCTTTGAGGTGACGCAGTTGATCCACGGCGAGGCCGAGGCGATCAAGGCGCGCGAGGCGGCCGAGGCGCTGTTCTCCGGCTCCGGCGCGGCGGGCTCCGCGCCCACCGTCGTCATCACCCGCGCGCAGCTTTCGCAGGACGACCGCGTGTGCGCCCTTGCGGTGCTGGGCGGACTGTGCAAGTCCAACGGCGAGGCGCGGCGCACGACGCTGTATCTGGGCGACCAGAAGATCGAGGACGTGGACGCGCACATTGCGGCCGACGCGCTTTCGGGCGAGGGGCTGCTGCTTCGCGCCGGAAAGAAAAAATACTGCCTGCTGGTACTTGAAAAATGACGCCGGAACGCGCGCAAGGCGGGCGCGCAGGGCCTGAAAGCGCGCGCGCCGGGCAGTTTACGCCGGGTCAGGCCGTGCCCGAATCGCTTCGCGCCTACAAGACGCTGATGGGGCGCGCAAGCGCGCAATTTATCATCAACAAGTCGCGCTTCATCGGCCATGGCGCGCCGGTTAGCACCGAGGAGGACGCGCTTGCCTTTCTGCGCGAGATCCGAACGCTGCACAAGGACGCGTCGCACAACTGCTACGCGTACATCGTGGGAATCAACAAGGGCATCATGCGCTACTCAGACGACGGCGAGCCGGGCGGCACGGCGGGGCTTCCGATCATCGAGCTTCTGAAGGCGCGGGACGTGACAAACTGCTGCGTGGTGGTGACGCGCTATTTTGGCGGCGTGCTGCTGGGCGCGGGCGGGCTGGTGCGGGCGTATGCGCAGGGCGCCAAGGCGGCGCTTGAGGCCGCGCGGGTGGGCGTCATGCACCCGACGGCGCGCTACCTGATCGAGCTAGATTACGGGCTGCTAGACCGCGTGACGCACGAGCTCAAGGACCACCCCTGCGTGGTCGAGGACAAGGCGTTTACCGACAAGGCGTCTCTCACGGTGCGCGTTCGCGAAGTGGACGAGGCGGCGCTCGTCGCGGCGGTGACCCGCGTGACCGACGCGCGCGCGCAGCTATGCCGGGTTGAGGAATGCTACCTGCCTTGGCAGGACGCCGAGGAGGCGTGACGGGCTTTCCGGAATGGGCAGGGGCAAAAAAACAAACGTCATCGCGGATCACTTGATGCGATAAAGATTTTGGGAGGGTATGACCATGCAAGAAATTGGATTTGTCAAGGCGGAAACGCTTAAGCAGAAGCCCACGGACGAGGGGCATTTGGGGTTTGGCCGCATCTTTACCGACTACATGTTCACCATGCACTACGACAAGGGACAGGGCTGGCACGACCCCAAGGTGGAGCCGAACAAGCCCTTTTTGATGGACCCTGCGGCGATGGTGCTGCACTACGGCCAGACCATCTTTGAGGGGCTCAAGTGCTATCGCCGGGACGACGGCGGGCTGCAGCTGTTCCGGCCGGCGGACAACTTTAAGCGCATGAACATCTCCGCTGAGCGCCTGTCGATCCCGCAGTTCGACGAGGAAGTCGCGATGGCGGGGCTTCTCAAGCTTTTGCAAACCGAAAAGGACTGGGTGCCTTCGGCCAAGGACACCTCGCTCTACATCCGCCCCTTCATCATTGCGACCGACCCCTTTGTGGGCGTGCGCGCCTCAAACAGCTACACCTTCTTCATCATCCTCTCGCCGGTCGGCGCGTACTACCCGAGCGGACTCAACCCGGTCGGCATCTTCGTCGAGGACCAGTACGTGCGCGCGGTGCGCGGCGGGTTCGGCTTTGCCAAGACGGCGGGCAACTACGCGGCCTCGCTCAAGGCGGCGGAGGTCGCCCATGCCAAGGGGTACGACCAGGTGCTGTGGCTGGACGGCGTCGAGCAGAAGTACGTCGAAGAAGTGGGCTCGATGAACATGATGTTTGTGGTGGACGGGAAATTGATCACGCCGATGCTCAACGGCTCCATTCTGGCGGGCATCACGCGCGACTCAATCTTAAAGCTCGCCAAGCAAAACGGCATCCCGGTCGAGGAAAGGCGCATCGCGGTTTCGGAGATCTTCGAGGCGGCCGAGCGCGGAACGCTTGACGAGGCGTTTGGAACCGGCACCGCCGCGGTGGTTTCGCCGGTCGGCGAGATGTGCTGGGCGGGCAAGCAGATTGCGCTCAGCGATGGCAAGATCGGCCCGATCACGCAGAAGATGTACAACCAGCTGACCGGCATCCAGTGGGGTCGCCAGGCCGATCCGTTTGGCTGGATCGTCCGGCTGTGACAACCCATAAAATCCCGGATGGCGTGCAGGCGATTTCGCTTGCACGCTATTTGGCGCGGGCGTGGCCGATGCTGCCCGGGTGGCTGGCCCGCGACACGCTCAAAAAAAAGGATGTGCGGGTGAACGGCGTGCGGGCGGGCGGGGCGCAGTTGGTCGGCGGGGGCGACGAATTGAAGGTCTATCTGACGGACAGCCAACTGAGCGGGCCGCTTCCGATTTTGTTCAGGGACGAGCGCATGCTGGTCGTTGAAAAACCGGCGGGACTGCCGGTAGACGTCGACCAGCAGGGGATCGGCGTGGACACGGTGCTCGCGCGCGCCAAGCGCGACTTTCCGACGGCGCGGCTGTGCCACCGGCTGGACGCGGGCACCGGCGGCGTCATGATGCTGGCGCTCACGCAAAGCGCGGAAAATGACCTGATCGCGGCCTTTGCGGCGCACGAGGTCAAAAAGATCTACCACGCGGTGGTATTTGGCCATCCGCCCGCGCGCGGCATGCTTACGAACTACCTGCTCAAGGACGCGGACGGCGCGCGCGTGCGCGTCCTGGGGGGGCCGCGCCCGGGCGCGGTGACGGCACAGCTCACCTATGCGGTCATCGATCAGCGGGCGGACTTGGCGCTTGTCGAAATCGCGCTGGGCACCGGGCGCACGCATCAGATCCGCGTGCAATTGGCCAATGCCGGCTATCCGCTTGTCGGCGACGACAAGTATGGCGACCGCGCGAAAAACGAGGCCATCAAGGCGACGAACGTGCTCTTGTGGTGCGTTCAGATGACCTATCAGGGGAAGACCTTTTCGTCGCCCGCGCGCTGGGGCAGGGAAGCGCAACGGACATTTACCTGATCGCGACCGACCGTGGCGGGACGCTCATGGGCGACACTTTAGATAGACAAGGAGCCGCGCCGCGCGGCATAAGAGAATGCGTGTTGGGAGAATAGACCATGGATATCGTGTTGGTTAACCCTGAAATTCCGCAGAACACCGGCAACATCGCGCGCACCTGCGCGGCGACCGGGAGCAAGCTGCACCTGATCAAGCCGCTCGGGTTTTCGCTTGAGGACAAGTACCTAAAGCGCGCGGGGCTTGACTACTGGCATTTGATGCGCTGCGAGGTGCACGAGGACTGGCACGCGTTTCGAAGCGCCTACCCTTGCGCCGACCTCTACTTTGCCACGACCAAGGCGGCCAAGGGCTACTGCGAATTTGCCTACCCGGCGGACGCCTTTTTGGTGTTCGGGCGCGAGACAAAGGGGCTGCCTGAGGACATGTTGGCGGGGCACATGGACAAGTGCCTGCGCATTCCGATGATCGAGGCGGCGCGCTCGCTAAATCTGTCGAACTCGGTTGCGGTCGTGCTCTACGAGGCGCTGCGCCAGCAGGCCTTTCCGGGCATGGCGCGCGAGGGGCATTTGCACGGAACCGGCCTAGGCGCGTGGGAAGATTATCTTTAAGCGGGGGCCCTTTGCGCGCGGGAGATTTTTTTTGGAACCAAGCGCCGAAAATTCTTGGAACCAAGCGCCGCAAATTAACGTCCAAAATTTGCAATCGCGCGGAAAATATGATACGATAGGCTACACGATATTGCGAGAAGGAGGCGGACGGCATGGGCAAATACCTGACCAAGAGCGAGTTTGTGCGCAAGCGCGCCTGGTACCGGGCGCTGTCGGGCCTGATGGACTTCTTTGCGTCAATCGGCAGCTTCATCATCATCGTCATGTGCGTGCTGCTGATTACGGCGCTGTTTACTTGGCTCAAGTCCGACATCAACACGACGCTTAAGTCGATTGAGTCAATTGCCATCAACGCGATCGTAAACCCCGGCGACAACGCGCCCCAAGCCTGACCCATGGACGGGCGAGGCGGGGCGAATGAGGGAGCATGGTTTTCGGATAATAAGAAGCGGCGCGGGCGTCGCTTTTTTATTTTTTGGCATTTCGGGCGGCTTCGTGTTATAATGGGAGATGTGTTTTACGGAGGAGGCGACGGGCGTGGCGGGATGGATGGAATTGTTTGAGGCGATTGAGCGCTGTGACGGGTGTCCGCTGCGCGGAACCTGCCACGGGGTGGTGCCGGGCGAGGGAAATCCCGACGCCCAGCTCATGCTGATTGGCGAAGGGCCGGGCGCGGACGAGGACAGGCTGGGCAGGCCCTTTGTGGGCGCGTCGGGGCAACTGCTCACGGGCATATTGGAGGCGATCGAGCTTGAGCGCCGGTCGGTCTACATCGCCAATGTGGTCAAGTGCCGCCCGCCCGCCAACCGCACGCCGACGGCCGAGGAGGCGTGCGCGTGCCTTCCGTACCTGCGCAGGCAGGTGTCGCTGGTTCGCCCGAAGGTGATCGTGCTGCTGGGCGCGACGGCCGCGAAGTACACAATCGGCGAGGACGTGCGCATTCGCCGCGACCACGGAAAGTGGACGCAGCGCGCGGGCGTGTGGATGATGCCGACCTATCATCCCTCGGCGCTTTTGCGGGAGCCGGCGCAGAAACTTGACGCGTGGGCGGATTTTCAGCGGGTCAAGGAAAAGCTGCGGGAGATTCAACCATGAGCGGCGCATGAAGCGCGCCATTTTGGGAAAAGCTGCAAGGCGAGATGTGCGCGTCGGGGGGAGTGACGAATGATCGACAAATTCAACAAGGAAATGAGCGCCTTTTTTGCAAAGCTCTACGGCGCGGACAGCAAGGTGCTGGTCTTTGGCGCGGGCGACGTCCACGCGCAGCTCATGCTGATTGGCGAGGCGCCGGGCGCGCAGGAGACGCTCAAGGGCATTCCCTTTGTGGGCAAGGCGGGCAAGAACCTAGACGAGTTCTTGCAGGCGACCGGGTTTGTCCGGGAGGAACTCTACATCACCAACACCGTCAAGTTTCGCCCGGTCAAGCGCTCTTCTTCCGGGAATTTGGTCAACCGCCCGCCCACGCGCGAGGAGGTCGCGCTGTTTTTGCCATGGCTCAAGCGCGAGATGCAATTGGTCGCGCCGCGCTGCGTGGTGACGCTTGGCAACACCGCCCTGCAGGCGCTGATGGGGCGCGGCGTCGTCATTGGCGACGTGCACGGCATGTTTCAAAAGGCGGACGGGCAGGTGCTCTTTCCGCTCTATCACCCCGCCTCCCTCATCTACAACCGCGCCCTCATGCCCGCCTATCAGGCGGATTTGCAACTGCTCAGCCAGTGGCGCGCCGCGTCCCCCGACGAAATAAAACGTCCGTCCAAATAAAAAATTTCCGTAAACCCTTGCGCCTTGTTTACTGTTGCGCTATAATGGCACCGCTTGAGGCCTTCGGGGAACCGGCGGCGGGGCGTATTTTGGGCGCTTAAAGCCGGAAAAACCGGGCTTAAAGCCGGAAAATGCGTCATAGCATACATTATTAGCGATTTGGTTGGGAGGATGGCTATGGGACTCGTGAAATGCCCGCGTTGTGAACTGAATTACATATTGGACGGTGGGAGCCTGTGCACCGTTTGCCGCAAAGAGGTGCGCGGCGAGAGCGAACAGGACGACATCACCGAGTTGTGCTCTGAGTGCGGAGAAAATCCGGCCGTGCCGGGGGGCGAATTGTGCGCGTCTTGCCTGAAGGAGATTGCGCGGCGCATGACCGACGGGACGGATGACGACGACGTGATTGTGCCGGAAGAGGCGTCCCTTGAGATTGACAGCGTCTCGACGATGGACGAGATCGCCATTGACATTGACGACCCGCTCGACGACGAGGCGATGGCGGCTGATCCCGACTTCAAAGACGACGACGAGGAAGAGGACGACGAGGAAGACGATCCCGATTTAAAGGACAGTCATGACGATCTTCGCGGTTTCTGACCTACACCTGTCAAACGGCGACAAGCCAATGGACGTATTTGGCCCGCAGTGGGTCAAACACTTTGAGAAAATTGCGGACAGCTGGCGCGCCTTGGTGAAACCGGGCGACGTCGTGCTGCTGCCGGGCGACCTGAGTTGGGCGATGCAGCTCGAAGAGGCGATTCCCCACCTTCAAATGGTCGGGGAACTGCCGGGCCGCAAAATCCTGATCAAGGGCAACCACGACTACTGGTGGGGCGCCATCAGCCGGGTGCGCCGCGCGCTTCCGACCGGCATGTACGCCATCCAAAACGACGCGCTGGCGCTGGACGGCGCGCTCTTTGCCGGGACGCGCGGGTGGCTGCTGCCGGGGGGCGACGCGACGCTAGACGACGTGCGCATCTACGAAAGGGAGCTTTTGCGCCTTGAAATGTCGCTTGTCGCGGCGCGAAAGCTGGATGCCGGCGCGCCGCTTTATTGCATGACCCATTATCCGCCGCTCACGGTTTCGCAGCGCGACACCGGCTTCACACGGCTTTTCAAGGCCTATGGGGTCGACACGGTGGCCTATGGGCACCTGCATGACCAATCGCTGAAGTACGCCTTTTCGGGCGCGTGGGAGGGCATCCAATACCACAGCGTCTCCTGCGACGGACTGAATTTCAGCGTGAAACAAATTGAACCGCTTGCGTGAAAATCCGCTGAGCAGCCGCTCAATCCGCGCCACACAGGCAGATAAAATACGCGCGCACCGCTTGCCGAATTGCTCGGAAAGCGGTGTTTTTTTGTCCGGATGTGGAATTGAAGGGGGGATATACGATTTTATAGAAAATTTGTGTCAAATAGTGGCGGAAAACGGTGTGATGTGGTATACTGTGGGAGAACTATCACGGAGAGGAGGCGCTGGGCATGGCGCTGACCGCATTTTCGGGCAATTCGTCACATACAATGGATGCGAAAGGCCGCGTGACCATTCCCTCCGCTTACCGCGAGGCCTTGGGCGATAACTTCACCATGGGGCTTAACAACGAACTCACCGCGATTGCGCTGTACCCCAAGGCGCGCTGGCAGTCGATTGAGGAGGATCTCAACAAGATCCCGGTCACCGATGCCAGGGGCATGCGCTACGTGCGCATGATCAACGGAAACTCGTTCCCGGATTGCGAGCTGGACGGGCAGGGGCGCATTCTCGTGCCGCCCACGCTGCGCATGAAGGTGAACCTCGACAAGAACGTGCGCTTTGTCGGGATCGGGCAGAGCCTTGAAATATGGGACGAAGTGCGCTATGTTCGCGAGAACGAGGCCGCCGAGATGGCCAGCGCCGATCTGCTCAGCTATGTAAACGACATGTATTATAAACCCAGGACTTGACCGTGGCGGAGGGGAAGAGCATGAGTACACGGGATGCGGGGCGGGTGACTGCCTACGATATGGAGGACTGGTGGGGCGACGAGCAGGACGCAAAGAAGGCGGGAAGTCGGCAACAGCGGCCGCGGCATCGCGTGCAGCACCTTCCGCCGACCGTCAAGGAGCTGAGCCCGCGCGCCCGCGCCGCGCGCCGCAAGGCGCAAAGCACCGGCAGGATGCTCATGTATATGACGTTTGCGGTGCTGGCGGCTTGCCTGTTTATCCAAGTGAACCGGTATGCCCAGATCGCCTCGCAGACCAAGCGCATCTCCGCGCTCGTGAGCGAGATAAGCGACATGGAGGCCGACCGCGCGAACCTCGAACTTCGTTTGGGCGCGCAGGAGCGCGTCAAGCGCGTGCAGCAGCTGGCCATGTACGAGCTGGGCATGACCTATCCGGCCGCAGGTCAAGTGCGCGTGGTGGCGCTTAACGGGCTTACAACCGATCAACAGACGCAAACCGCCGCGATTTCGGCCGATCTGGCCCAGTAGGCGCCTTGCGCGCCTGCGGGCGCGGGAGGGATGTTGGTTGGTTCCGACGGGCTCGGTCGTGCGAAAGCGCATAGCGCTTTTGTTGGTTGTATTTTTGGGGCTATTCTGCCTGCTGGCGTGGCAGCTTTTTCGCTTGCAGGTGCTGGGGGCGTGCGCGCTTCAGCAAAAGGCGCAGCGCCAATGGACGCGGGAGAGCGTCATTGAACCCAAGCGGGGCACCCTTTACGACCGAAAAAAGAACGCGCTGGCCGTCAGCGCAACCGCCTATGCCGCCTCGGTGAGTCCGCGTCAGGTTCGGGATGCCCATGCGCTTGCGCAGGTGCTGTCCCCGATTCTGAACATGGAAGCCGAGGCGATTGAAAAGAAGGCGTCGGATCGCGCAAAGGGCGGGGTCACGCTCAAGCGCCAGTTGGGCGAGGCGACGGCGCGGCAGTTGCGCCAGATGATCGCGGAAAACAAGGAGACCGGCGCGGGCGTCCTTGACGGGCTATATTTGGAAGAGGACGCCAAGCGCTATTATCCGATGGGCAGCTTTGCCAGCCAGCTGATTGGCCTTACGACGGTGGACGGCGTGGGTCAGTCGGGCCTTGAAAAATCGTTTAACAAATACCTATCCGGAAAAGCGGGCAGGATATTGAGCGAGATCGACGGCAAGGGCCGACAGCTTTCCTCGGGCGCGAATGAATACGTCGCGTCGGTCGACGGCTCGAGCGTCACGCTGACGATCGATTCGGCGATTCAGTCGATCGTCGAGCAGGCGGCGCGCGAGGCGATGACGGTCAACGGCGCCAAGGCGGTGCGCGTGCTGGTGATGGACCCCGCGACCGGCGAGATCCTGGCCATGTGCGCAAAGCCCGACTTTGACCTAAACGATCCGCCGCGAGAGGACGTAGCGGCGCTCAACGAGTTGATGCGCAACCGCATCATCGTGGACGCCTATGAGCCCGGCTCCACGTTCAAGATCATTACGACGGCCTCGGCGCTCGAGGCGGGCGTCACCTCGGTCGGCGAGGGGTTTTACTGTTCCGGATCGGTGATGGTCGAGGGCGGGCGCATCAAGTGTTGGGGAAATCCGCACGGCGCGGAGACGATGGCGCGGGCGCTTGAAAATTCCTGCAATCCGGTCTTTGTGGAATTGGGGCTTCGGCTGGGCGTCGAGCGGTTTTACGACTATCTGGAGGCGTTTGGGCTGGGCAAGCCCACGGGCGTCGATCTGTCGGGCGAGGCGGGCGGCATATTGATTGATCGCGCCGCCTGCAAGCGGGTGGACATCGCCCGCATCGGCTTTGGCCAGTCGGTCGCGGTGACGCCCATACAGATGCTCAGCGCCGCCTGCGCCGCGGTCAACGGCGGAAACCTGATGCGTCCCTACGTGGTGCAGGAGATCATTTCGCCCAGCGGGGAAATCGTCGAGCGCACAAAGCCCCAAGTGCTCTCGCATCCGATCTCCGAAAAGACCTCGGGCGTCATGCGCAAATTGCTCGAGGGCGTGGTCAAAAATGGCGGCGGGAAAAACGCCTACCTCAAGCGCTATCGCGTCGGCGGCAAGACCGGCACCGCCCAGCTCTACGTGGACGGCCTCGTGTCCTCCGAGACGCACATCGGTTCGTTCTTGGGCTTTGCGCCGATTGACGAACCCAAGATTGGGGTACTGGTGGTGGTGGATGAGGCGGCGATCAGACCCGACTTTGGCTCGGTCACATCGGCTCCCTTTGCGCGGCAGATCATCGAGCGCACGCTGGTTCATTTGGGCGTCGCGCCCACCGATGAGCAGGCGGTTGAGGCCAAGAAGACGTGCGTGCCGGGCGTCGTGGGCATGGACACGGGCGAGGCGCTGGGGACGCTCAAGGCGGCGGGCTTTACGGGGCTGCTTGACGGGCCGGGGCGCAAGGTGATCGACCAGCTGCCTGCGGCGGGCGTCATGATGGCGGCCGAGTCGCAGATCATGCTATATGTCGAAGGCACCCCAAGCGCTGAAGGCAACCGCGTGTCGGTGCCCGACGTGCGGGGACTTACGATCAGCGAGGCCAACAGGCTGGTCAAGAGCTACGGCCTCACGATGAAAATTTCCGGAACGGGCATTGCGGTAGACCAGACGCCCGCGGCAGGAGAGATGGTCACGCCCACCGGAACGGTCCGGGTCGCGTTTGAAAAACCGGGCGGATGACGGGCGCGGCGAATCCCGAGACGCGCGGATGAACCCCCAACGAAAAGAGCAAGGCGACGCCCACCCGGGTGGCGCACGACAACGAGAACCGCCGTAGGGCGGCCCAATGGAGGCGGCATACATGAAGCTAACTACGCTTGCAAAACAGGTGCCCGGCCCGGTGACAATCACGGGCTATGAACGCAATCAGGTGACCGTGCTGTGCACAGATTCCAGAAAGGTCGTGCCGGGCGCGCTGTTTTTCTGCATCCCCGGCCTGCGCATGGACGCGCACGACTTTGCGGCGCAGGCCGCACAGGCGGGCGCGGCGGCGCTGGTCGTCGATCACCGCCTGCCGCTGGATATTCCGCAGGTCATCGTGCCCGATGTGCGCACCGCGCTTTCCTATATGGCGGCGGAGTTCTATGGCCAGCCTGCCAAGCGGCTCAAGATGGTCGGCATCACCGGCACCAAGGGAAAGACCACGGTCAGCTTTCTGATCAAGTCCATCCTGGAGGCGGCGGGGCACACGGTGGGCCTGATCGGCACCGTCTGTTCGATGATCGGCGAGACGCAGATCCCCTCGAACCTGACCACGCCCGACCCGATCGACTTTCAGGCGCTGCTAAAGAAGATGGCGGACGCGGGCGCGGAGTACGTGGTGATGGAGATTTCCGCCCACGCGATGGCGCTCAAGCGCGTGGAGGGCATACACTTTGCGGTGGCGGGGTTCACCAATTTTTCGCAGGATCACCTGGACTTTTTTGGCGACATGGACACCTACCTCAAGGCCAAACTGGAACTGCTCAAAAAGGAGCGGTGCGATTTCGTCGTCTACAACGCGGATGACGAGCGCGTCTGCGAGGCGGTTCGAAAATTGGACATTCCCAAGGCGGACATCGGCATTCGCGTCGCGAGCGACATTCACGCAAACGACATCGAGGTCGGCGAGATGGGCTGCGCCTATCAGCTGACGTTCTCAAAGAAATTTAAACTGCGCTTGCAAATGCACTTGGCGGGCGTGTTTAACGTCTATAACTCCATGATGGCCGCCGCGATGTGCGACCGGCTCGGCGTCCAAGCGGAGGACATCAAGCGCGGCATTGAGCGCCTGAAGGGCGTGCCCGGGCGAATTGAGCTGTTGGAGACCGAGACCGCGTACCGGGTGATTCTCGACTATGCGCACTCGCCCGATTCGCTCGAGAACATCCTGCGCGCCGTGCGCGAGACCGCCAAGGCGCGCGTCATCGTGGTGTTCGGCTGCGGCGGCGACCGCGACCACGACAAGCGCCCGATCATGGGCGAGATCGGCGGACGCATGGCGGACTACTGCATCTTGTCCAGCGACAACCCGCGCAGCGAAGATCCCAACAAGATCCTGCGCGAGATCGAGGCGGGCATCAAGGTGTCGGGCGGGCGCTACGAGGTGATCGAAAACCGGCGCTGCGCCATTCGAAGCGCCCTTCAGATGGCCAAATCAGGCGACGTCATCGTGCTGGCGGGCAAGGGTCACGAGACCTATCAGGAGATCAAGGGCGTCAAATACGCCTTTGACGAAAAGCTGGTCGTCAAGGAATTGCTGGCGGAGATTCAAGGAGACGCCGCCCAATAGGGGCGCGCCGCGCGGCCAGACAAGTAAAAATTTCGGAGGATACACAGGATGCAGCGGTTGATTCTAACGGTCATCATCGCCTTTCTCGTCGCCATTGCGCTGGGGCCGGTCGTAATTCCGTGGCTCAAGCGAATGAAATTCGGGCAGACCATCTACGATCTCGGCCCCGAGGCGCATAAAAAAAAGCAGGGCATCCCCACGATGGGCGGCATCATATTTGCCGTGCCGATGGTGCTGGTGCCCATCGTCATGTCCTACGGCTATCAGCGCGGCAACTTTCTGTGGGTGGCGATCATCTGCACGCTGGGCTTTGGGCTGATCGGGTTCGTGGACGACTTTATCAAGGTGAAAAAGAAGCGCTCGCTCGGCCTGACGGCCAAGCAAAAGCTGATTCCGCAGATCATCTTGTCCATTGCGCTTGCGGTGTGGGCGTACAACCAGCCGAACATCGGCTCCAAACTCATCGTGCCGTTTACCCATTTCGAGTGGGATCTGGGCTGGTGGTACATCCCGGTGATGGTGTTTATTCTGGTGGGCACGGTCAATTCGGCCAACCTCTTGGACGGCCTAGACGGCCTTTTGTCCAGCTGTTCGCTGATCGACTTTATCACGATGGCGCTGATCGTCATGCTGATGGCGGTCGGGGAAGTGCCGGAGACGGGCGCGGACCTCACGGTGATCATGCTCTTTTGCGGCGCGGCGGCCGGCGCGCTCATGGGCTTTCTGCGCTTTAACGCCTATCCCGCCGGGGTGTTCATGGGCGATGTCGGCTCCTTTACGATCGGGGGCGCGCTGGTCGCGGTGTGCATGCTGACGCGCACGTCGCTGCTGCTGCCGATCATTGCGCTGGCGATGGTGCTCTCGAGCGTCTCGGATATCTTGCAGGTGGGCTATTTCAAACTCACGCACGGCAAGCGCATCTTCCGCATGGCGCCGCTGCATCATCACTTTGAACTGGGCGGCATGCCGGAGACCCGGATCGTGTCGATGTACACGCTGGCGACGGCGCTTTTGTGCCTGCTGGCGCTGCTGGCATTTACCGCATAGAACGCCTTGGCCGCCGGGAAAAACGCGGAAGCCGAAAAAATCCGGCGACCGAGAAAACGCGCAAGTCGGACAATGCGGATGTATGGACGAGCAATTCTGCGCATAGCGTTATGCGCGAGGCGTAAAGCGCCAAGCTTTTGAGACCAATTGATGCACAAGGGGGTGTTTGAATGAATGAGATGACTTTGGTGGTGGGCATGGCGCGCAGTGGCGTTGCCGCCGCCATGCTGCTTGCGGCGCAGGGAAAAAGGGTGCGCTTAAGCGACAACAAGACGCGGGAACAGCTGGAAGAGGCGCTTAAGCCGCTTGAAAAGATAGAGGGCATCGAGTACCGGCTCGGGGAAAAGGCGGAGGACCTGCTGGAAAACGTCGATCAAGTGGTCATATCGCCCGGCATACCGATCGACCATCCGGTGGCTCAGGCGGCGCGGGCAAAGGGCATTGAGCTGATTGGCGAACTGGAACTGGCGTCGCGCCTTGGAAAAGGCAAGCTGTACGCGATCACGGGCACCAACGGAAAGACCACGACCACCACCTTGACCGGGGAGATATTCAAAAAGGCGGGCAAGATGACGTATGTCGTGGGCAACATCGGCCTTCCCTATTCGGCGATTGTGCCGGAGAGTCGCCCCGAGGACGTGACGGTATGCGAGGTGTCCTCCTTCCAGCTGGAGACGATCGACCAATTTCATCCGCGCATTTCGGCGATCCTCAACATCACCGAGGATCACCTGAACCGGCACAAGACGATGGAAAACTACATTGCGCACAAGGCGCGCATCTTTCAAAACCAGACGGGCGACGATTGCGTGGTGCTGAACTACGACGATCCGCTGCTGCGCGCGATGGCCGATCAACCGGCATGCCGCGTCGTCTGGTTTTCGCGCACCCAGACGCCCCCCTACGGCGCTTTTCTCGCGGGCGGCATGATGGTCTACGGCGACCTAGAGAACAACCGCGCGATCTGCGATCCGACGGAGGTGAGCATTCCCGGCCCGCACAACCTCGAAAACGCGCTGGCGGCCACCGCCATTGCGATGGAGGCGGGCGTGCCCGCGCCGGTCATTCGCCACGCGCTGCGCACGTTCAAGGGCGTTGAGCACCGAATGGAATTTGTGCGCACGCTCGACTCGGTCAACTACATCAACGATTCCAAGGGCACCAACGTCGATTCGACGCTCAAGGCGATTGAGACCATGACGCAGCCCACCGTGATGATCGCGGGCGGCTCCAGCAAGCGCGTGAGCATGCGCCCGCTTGCCGAGGCGATCAAGGGCGGCTGCATTGCGCACGTGGTTTTGTGCGGCGCGACCTCAGAGGAGATCGCGGAGGCGCTCGACCAGGTCGGCTATACGGCCTACGTGCGCGCGGGCATGGACTTTGAAAAGGCGATCACCCTGGCGCGCGCGCTGGCGCAGCCGGGCGGAAACGTGCTGCTCTCGCCCGCGTGCGCAAGTTTTGACCTGTTCAAGGACTACGAAGAGCGCGGCGAGCGATTCAAGCGCATCGTAAACGCGCTGGGTTCAAGCGCCATTTGATCTTACACCCCTCATCCGGCGCCAAAGCAAGGCCCGCGCGGGCGGCAAACCGAAATACGAAGGGGTTTCTGGTGGCGTTTGTGCTGCTGTTGTCAAGCGGCCTGCTGGTGCTCTACGCCGCCAGCTACTACAACGCCCAAGACACCGAAAAGGGGCAATTTTCCGAGGTCATAAGTCAGCTGATGGGCATGGGACTTGGCCTGTGCGCCATGCTGCTCGTGCAAAAGATCGACTACCGCATCCTCAAAAAGCCGGTGGTGACCGGCGCGCTGCTACTTTTGAGCCTCGTTTTGCTGGCGCTTGTGCCCATCCCGGGCGTGGGCAAGATGATCAACGGCTCGCGCCGGTGGCTGCGGCTGGGTCCCATCAGCTTTCAGCCATCGGAGATGGCCAAGTATGCGATGATCCTGTTCATGGCGCGCACGCTCAGTCGGCGCGAGGCCAAGCTCGAGCGCCTGCTGACCGGGCTTGTGCCCATGCTGATCGTGCCGGGCATCATGTTCTTTCTGATCCTGATGCAGCCCAATTTATCGACCGCCGGATCGATCCTGATCGTCGCGATGATCATGGTGATGCTGGCGGGGGCCAAGTGGCGGCACCTTGGGCTGATGGGCGTGGCGGGGCTGGGCCTGGGCGCGTTTTACGCGCTGTCAGAGCCGTATAGGCGGGCGCGCATGTTCTCCTTTCGCGACCCGTTTGCCAAAATGAGCGACGAGGGCTATCAACTGGCGCAGTCGCTCATGGCCTTTGGCTCGGGCGGACTGTTCGGCATGGGCCTTGGGCGCGGGCGGCAGAAGTACGCGTTTTTGCCCTATCCCGAGTCCGATTTTATCTTTGCGGTGGTGGGCGAGGACATGGGGCTTGCCGGGTGTCTGGGCGTGCTGGCGCTGTTTTTTGCGCTGATCTACTACGGGATGCGCATTGCCCTTCAGTGCGAAGACCGCTTTGGCAGCCTACTTGCGGGCGGCATTGTCGCGATGCTGGGCGTGCAGACGGTCATGAACGTGGCGGTCGTCATTGGGCTTATGCCCACGACCGGGCTGCCGCTCCCGTTTTTCTCCGCCGGCGGCACCTCCATTGCGATCGTGATGGCGGCTGTGGGGCTGGTGCTGAACATCTCGCAGGCCGGGCACGCGGATTGATGGGGCCATGGTCAGCGGGTGAATCAAGTGAGCAAAGTAGGACAAACCAAAATTTTTTATCGGCTTCACCAATCCTGTGCGCGCGCATATGCTGTTGATGTGGCCTTTGAATAATTGGAGGTGTGTCCTGTGGATGTCTTTCGAATCACCGGCGGCAGCAGACTGTGCGGCCGGGTCCGGGTCGGCAGCGCAAAAAACGCGGTGCTGCCGATTCTCGCCGCTTCGATCCTCACGGACGAACCGGTCGAAATAGAGGGCTTTCCGGCGCTCAATGACACCCAGAACATGGTAAGCATTCTGGAGACGCTGGGCTGTCGGTGCGACGTGTCAAAGGGCCGCGCGCGCATCGACGCATCGGGCGCAAGTCGGTGGGAGATGCCGGATGAACTGTCCAAGGCGCTGCGCTCGTCGATCTTTATGATGGGGCCGATTCTGGGACGTTTTCGCAAGGCGGTCGTCACCTACCCGGGCGGCTGTGAAATAGGCTTAAGGCCGATTGACCTGCACCTCAAAGGGCTGCGCGCGCTGGGCGTCCAGATTCGCGAGAGCCACGGCATGATCTACTGCGACGGAAGTCGGCTGTGCGGAGACGAGGTCAACCTCGACTTTCCGAGCGTGGGCGCAACGGAGAACCTGATGATGGCGGCGGCGACCGCGCCCGGGACGACGGTCATACATAACCCCGCGCGCGAGCCAGAGATCGGCGACCTCGAGCGCTTCATGAACGCGATGGGCGCGCGCGTGAGCGGTTCAGGAACCGGGCGAATCACGGTCGAGGGCGTCAAAAAGCTGCACGGCGCGACCTTTCGGCCGATGGTTGACCGGATCGTGACCGGAACGCTTTTGACGGCGGCGGCGATGACGGGCGGCGAGATCGAGCTTGAAGGCGCGCAGGCGGGCGACTTGCGGGCGGTGATGCACAAACTGGTTCAGGCGGGCTGCGATGTCCGCTGCGCGCCGGGGCTGATTGCGCTCAAGGCGCCCAAGGCGCTCAAGGCCATCGAGGTATCCACCCAGCCGTTTCCCGGCTTTCCAACCGACATGCAGGCGCAGATCATGGCGATGTGCTGTATCGCCGACGGTGCGAGCGTAGTCGTCGAAAACGTGTTTGAAAACCGGTTCGCGCACGCCGCGCAGCTTCGCTGCATGGGCGCGGACATCATGGTGACGGACCGGATTGCGGTCATCCGGGGCGGTGCGCTCAACGGCGCCAAGGTAGCGGCGCGCGACCTGCGTGGCGGCGCGGCGCTGGTGCTGGCGGGCCTTGCGGCCGAAGGCGTGACAGAGGTAGAGGGCGCCGGGCTGATCGATCGCGGGTACGAGAAATTGGAAGACATGATTTTCGCGCTGGGCGGAAGAATTGAACGCGTATAGCGCGTGAGCACGGCACGGCACTGCGGCAGCCCGGCACTGCGGCAGCCCGGCACTGCGGTGCCGTGCTGCGCTCACGCGGTGATTGAACGCGAAAGGTGGGCTACTCGCCAGCCCGGCAC
>JAVXNW010000018.1:0-30070 GCA_036645575.1 Clostridia bacterium
GGGGGTAACGACGAAGAGAGAATTTCGCTCGCTGCGGCGAGCGACCGGCCTACGCGGCCGGCTCGCGCAAGGCTTGAAGCCTTGACCACATGCGCGCGGGGCGAGGCCGCTCCCGATCCTTAAGTTGACGGCATTGCCGTGGTTGGGCTGTTGGAGGGGATAAGCGGATTAGGGGCGGTTCGAGGCGGTGGCTTCGGGCCGCCCGCTTTTTGTGTGGACGCAACCAGCCTTTGCAATCTTAACCGATATGAGGTATAATCAGATCATGATCGTTTGATCTATATGAAGGGGGTTTGCCCGTGGCTGGAAAGATGGTGTTGGTGGACGGCAATTCGCTCATGCACCGCGCCTTTCACGCATTGCCGCTTTTGACGGGTGGCGATGGCGTCTATACCAATGCGGTCTATGGATTTTGCTCGATGCTGTTCAAGGTGCTCAAGGAGGAGACGCCCGATATGCTGGCGGTTGCCTTCGATTTGCACGGACCGACCTTCCGGCACGAGGCCTACGAGGCGTACAAGGCGGGGCGCTCGCCCACGCCCGAGGAGCTGCGCCCCCAGTTTGCGCTGCTCAAGGAGCTGCTTGCCGCGATGTCGGTCAAGATCGTGTCGGTTCCGCGCTATGAGGCGGACGACATGCTGGGCACGCTGTCCAAAAAGTGCGAGGAGATGGGCACGCAGGTGCTGCTGATCACCGGCGACCGCGACGCGTTTCAGCTGGCGGGCGAGCACACGAGCATATTGTACACCAAGCGCGGCATCAGCGACACCGAGCGCGTCACGCCCGCATACCTCATGGAGAAGTACGCCCTGACGCCCGATCAGATGATCGACCTCAAGGGGCTGATGGGCGACGCGTCCGACAACATCCCCGGAATCCCCGGCGTGGGCGAAAAGACCGCGCTGAAATTGCTGCAAAAATACGGCTCGCTCGAGCAGACGCTCAAGCGGGGCGCGGACGAGGAAAAGGGGAAGCTGCGCGAAAAATTGATCGAGTTTGCCGATCAGGCGCGCTTTTCCAAATACCTGGCGACCGTCGAGCGCGACGCGCCGATTGAATGCGACCTTCCGGAATTTCGCATTCACGACCTGGCGGGCGGGCTGCCAATCATGGAAAAGTACGGGCTCAAGACGCTTGCGCAGCGGCTGCTCGCGCTGCCAGACACGCTGACCGGCGCGCAGCGCAGCGAGGTCGAGCGCGTTTTGCCGATCGGCGCGGGCATTGCGTGGCAGCCGGTTGCGTCGGTCTTAAGCCCGGCCGAGCTTTCGGCGTGGGCGCGTGCGCAGGACGCGTCGCGCGCCGTCGCGATTGCCGTAACGGCCGAGCGCCTACAGGTCGCGACGCAAGGCGGGCAGCAGGCCGAGATCGCGCTGGGCGGCGGCGACCTGTTCGCGCCCGGCGTCACGCAGGCGGATGCGCTGGGCGCGCTTAAGGAACTGCTATGCGGGAGCGGGGAAAAGATCTTGTGCGGGCTAAAGTCGATGCTCAGCCAGATTGCGCCCATTTTGCCGGCGGAACCGGTCTACGACGCGATGCTCGCCGCCTACGCAATCGACCCGCAAGCGCCCGGCTACACGCTGGACGCGCTGCTTGAGCAGGCCGGGATCGCGCAGGGACAGACGCGAGCGGCGGCGCTGTTTGACCTTGCGCATGGGCAGAAGGAAAAGATGCGCCTGGATCAGGTGGAAAAGTTATATGAGGAGATCGAGCTGCCGCTTGCCTATGCGCTCTTTGACATGGAGCAGGCCGGCTTTTCGGTGGACGAACAGGTGCTCAAGGAGCTGGGGGGCGCGTACACGGCGCGCCTTGCGCAGCTGACGGCGCGCATTTACGAGCTGGCGGGCGCGCCGTTTAACCTCAATTCGCCCAAGCAGCTGGGCGACGTGCTCTTTGGGACGCTGGGGCTTCCGGGCGGCAAGAAGACCGCGCGCGGCTATTCGACCACGGCGGACGCGCTCGACGCGATTGCCGATCAGCACGAGATCGTGCCGCTGATCCTGGACTATCGCAAGTATTTTAAGCTGAACAGCACCTATGTCGAGGCGCTTTTGCGCCTGCGCGGTTCGGACGGGCGAATCCACACCTCCTTTGACCAGGTGGCGACCGCGACCGGGCGGATCAGCTCGAACGAGCCGAACCTGCAAAACATCCCGGTGCGCACGCCGGAGGGCCGCGAGATTCGCCGCGCCTTCGTCGCGCGACCCGGGTGGACGCTGGTGGACGCGGACTATTCGCAGATCGAGCTGCGGGTGCTTGCGCATATGTCGGGCGACGCCACGCTGATGGACGCGTTTCAAAGCGGGCAGGACGTGCACCGGCGCACGGCGGCGGAGGTGTACGGCGTGCCGCTAGCGCAAGTGAGCGGGGCAATGCGCTCGGCGGCCAAGGCGGTCAACTTTGGCATTGTCTACGGCATATCGGAGTTTGGCCTGGCCAACAACATCGGCGTTTCGCGGCGCGAGGCGAGCGAATTTATTGCGCGGTATTTTGCGCGCTATCCGGGCGTCAAGCGCTACATGGACGAGATGGTGGCGCTGGGCAAGGCGCAGGGCTATGTCACGACCATGTTTGGCCGGCGCAGGTACCTGAAAGAGCTGCAAAGCGACAACCACAACACGCGCGCCTTTGGCGAGCGGGTGGCGATGAACAGTCCGATACAGGGAAGCGCCGCGGACATCATCAAAATCGCGATGATCCGAACCGACAAAATGCTGCGCGCGCAAGGGCTCAAGGCGCGGCTCATCTTGCAGGTACACGATGAATTGATCGTCGAGGCGCCGATCGACGAGCGCGCGCAGGTGGAAAAGCTGTTGCTCGAGGCGATGGAGGGCGCGGCGAAATTGTCGATTCCGCTGAAGGCGGATTTGTCCACGGGAGGAAATTGGCATGAATGCAAGTCATAAGGCGATACGGCTGGGGTTGACCGGCGGCGTGGGCTGCGGGAAGACCACTGCGGCGGCGGTGCTGAGCGAACTGGGCGCGCGCGTCGTGGACGCGGACGCCATCTCGCGCAAGCTCACGCAGCCAAGCGGCGCGGCGCTTGGGGCGATCCGCGCGCGGTTCGGGGATCAGGTGTTTGCCCCCGATGGGACGCTTGACCGCGCGAAATTGGGCGCGCTGGTGTTTGAAAACCAGAAAGAGCGCCTGGCGCTCGAGGCGATCATGCACCCGGCGATACAAAAGGAGATGCTGCGCTTGATCGATCTGGCCGACCAAGAGGAAGCGCCGGTGGTGGTGCTCGACGTGCCGCTGCTGTTTGAGTGCGGGCTGGACGCGCTGTGCGACGAGGTATGGGTGGTGACGGTCGGGCAGGACCAGCAGGCGCTGCGCGTGATGAAGCGCGACCAGATCACCCGCGCGCAGGCGATGGCGCGGATCGGCAGCCAGATGCCGCTTGCGCAAAAGGAGACGCGCGCCGACCGCGTGATCAACACCACGCGCCCGGAGGCGGAGGTCAAGATGGAACTCAAGCACCTGTACAAAGAGCTTACAAGGAGACGATAGGCAATGGCAAGGGCGATGCTGCGCGGCGGACGCCGCTACAGAACGAGGCGCAGGCGATGGATCGGCCCGCTGCTTGCGCTGCTTGTGGTGCTTGCGCTCAGCACGGTCGCAAGCTACTACATCTGGTTTTTCCCCAAACACATCGAAGAAGTGGTCTATCCGCTTGCGTATGTCGATTTGATCGACCAATACGCAACCACCTACGCGCTGGACCCGGCGCGCGTCGCGGCGGTGATCTACTGCGAAAGCTCGTTCCAGCCCGAGGCCGTTTCCTCGGCGGGCGCGGTTGGCCTCATGCAGATCATGCCGCAGACCGGCAAGTGGGTTGCGGAAAAGCTGGGCGAGGGCGATTACCAATTGCAGAAATTGACCGACCCCGAGACCAACATCCGCTACGGGTGCTGGTACTTAAACTACCTGAACGGGCGCTTTGACGAGGACATGACCAAGGTGACCGCCGCGTACCACGCGGGCGGCGGCCGGGTGAACGAGTGGCTCGAGGACGAGGCCAACTCCCAAGACGGGGAAAAGCTGAGCTACATTCCGTCCGACGTGACCCGGGCATACGTCAAAAACGTGTACGCGGCCTATGAGAAATACAAGGAGATCATGAGCGCATGAGAGCGAGAATCAAAAGACGGCTGGCGCTTTTTGCCGTGATGGCACTGGTCGCCGCCCTTTTGTCGGGCTGCGGCACGCAAAAGAGCACCATCACCATCGTCAGCCCCAGCGCGCAGCCGGCCGAATATGCGCAGGCGGGCTATTACGCGCCCGACGCGCAACCGGTTTACGACGGCGAGATCATTCCGGCGCCCGGCGATGTGGCCGACTGGAGTGCGGAGATGGCGCAGGACGCGGCCAATGCGGAAGGTGGCGCGGAAAGCGGCGCGACGCCCAACCATGTGACGCTTGACACCCATGCGGGCGGCAGCATGGCGACGGGCGACATGACCTACGGCGTGGTCGTCGGGATGGACGCGGCGATCAACCCGCTTCAGACGATCTACCGCGACCTGTATGCGGTCAATCAGCTGGTGTTTGAGTCGCTGGTGGAGCTGGATCAGAATATGCAGCCGGTGCCGCTATTGGCGGACAAGTGGGAAGTGTCGGGCGATACGTGGGTGTTTACGCTTCGAAGCGGCATTCCGTTTCACAATGGCGCCGCGTTGACCGCCTATGACGTGGTCGCGAGCTATCAGGAGATCCTGCTCAACCCCGCCAACCGGTATTGGGACGTGGTGCAGCCGATTTCCGACATGCAGGCGGAGGACGACCTGACGCTGCGCGTCACCAGCAAGGGCGCGGGGTACATGCTGCTCTACGCGATGACCTTTCCGGTGGCGCAGCAATCAACCGTACAGGATCAACTGCCGGTGGGCACGGGGCCGTACCTGTACGCGAGCTACAACCCGGCGATCTCGCTGCGCCTTGAGGCAAACCCGATGTGGTGGAAGCGCGCCTCCGGCTACATTCGCTCGGTCGAGGTCGTGTGCTACCGCACGACCAAGGCGGCGCTGGTCGGCCTTGAACTGGGCGAGATCGACGCGCTGGCGACCGACTACCCGACCGCCGCGCTCAACCGAAGCCTGTCGGACCGCATGACGCGCGACTACTCGACCCAGACCTACGAGTGCATCGTGCCCAACCTAAAGTCACGCATCCTCGAAGACATCAATGTAAGGCGCGCGCTCATGTACGCGATCGACCGAACCACCGTGTGCGAGACCGCCTACGCCGGGATGGCGCAGGAGAGCGAGGTGCCGGTCATTCCCGGCAGCTGGCTATACGACCCGCAGGCGACCAAATTCAACTACAGCCCCGAGCGCGCGCTGCAACTGTTGTACGACGCGGGCTGGGCGGACGCCGACCAAAACGGCGTGCTCGAAAAGAACATAGACGGCGTGCTCACGTCGCTTTCGCTCAAGCTCTACACCTACGACCGGGGCACCACCGCGAACCGCTCGGAGGCGGCGGCGCTGATCGCCAAGCAGCTCCGGATGGTCGGCTTTGACGTGACCGTGGAGACCGGGCTTCAGTCAGACGTCCTAAAGGCGATCGACAAGGGCAGTTTTGACCTGGCGCTGTGCGCGTTTGAGTTAAGCGAGATGCCCAACCTCCAGTTTCTGCTGGGCTCTAATGGGAAAGCCAACTACGCGCGCTACAAAAGCGGCATCATGGACGGCTACCTGCAAAGCGCCTATGTCGCGGGGACGGCTGATGAACTCAAGAGCCTGATGAGCAAGATACAGATGCAGGTGGTCGAAGACCTGCCGATACTGGGGCTGTTTTTCCGCTCGGGGCTGATGATCTCGATGGAGTCGGTGGGCGGGCTTTCCGGGACGCGCCAGTACGACGCGCTAAACGGGCTTGCGACGGTCACGCCGACCAAATAAATTGTTCGAGGGGGGCATTTCGATGCGCGATATCGGCATTGGCATCATCGGGTGGGGATTTATGGGCAAGACGCACGCCCACGCGCTCAGCGACATGGCGCTGTTTTATCCGGGCATGGGGTTTCGGCCGGTGCTCCAATCGGTGTGCGCAAAGCACCTCGAAAATGCGCTTTCCGCCCAAGAAGCCTGCGGGTTTGCGCAGGCGACCGACGACTACAGGGCGGTGCTTGACAACCCCCAAGTAGACGTCGTGTCGATCTCAACGCCCAACGAGCAGCACCTTCAGATGGCGCTTGACGCGCTTCACGCGGGCAAGCACGTCTACATCGACAAGCCGCTTGCGCTGAACGCGCGCGAGGCGCGCGAGATTTTGGCGGCGGTCAACCAGAGCGGGCGCCTTTTGCAGGTCGCGCAGAACAACCGCTTCTTTCCGTCCACGATGCGCGCGCGGCAGTTGATTGAGGCGGGCAAGCTGGGAAAGATCTTGTCGTTCCGGTTTGACTACCTGCATTCGGGCTCGGTCGATCCCGACCGCCCGGTCGGCTGGAAGCAGCTGCCGCAGGGCGGGGTATTGCTTGACCTGGCCTCGCACGCGGTGGATCTGCTGTATTTCCTCGTGGGCGACGTGGACGAGGTGATGTGCGAGGCGCGCACGCTGTATGCGTCTAGACCCACAAAGGCGGGCGAGCGGGTGAACGCGCTTGCGGAGGACCAGGTGGTCGCGCTCATTCGGCTGCAAAACGGGGCGCTCGGCACGCTCGAGGCGAGCAAGATCGCGACCGGAACCGAGGACGAATTGTCCTTTTCGATCCATGGAACCAAGGGCGCGCTCAGGTGGAACCTGATGCAGGCCGACTATCTGGACTATTTTGACGGGGAAGCGGCCGACCAGCCGCTGGGCGGGACGCACGGCTTTACGCGCATCGCCTGCGTTCAGCGGTATGCGCATCCGGCGGGGCAGTTCCTGCCCGGCAAGAGCACCATCGGCTGGGATCGCGCGCATAGGCACAGCTACTATTGCTTTTTGGAGGCGGTCGCGACCGGCGCAGCGGTCAGTCCCGATGTGCGCGAGGCGCTACGGGTGCAGGAGATTTTGGACGGCATGCGCCTTGCGCAAAAGGCGCGCAACTGGGTGCGGGTGTAGTTTTCCAACGAAGAAGCGGATGACAGATCATGAAATTCGGGGGTGCGGGCATGTTTTCGCTCAAGCAGGACGCCCTGCTGCTCAGCCTCAAGCCGTTTGACGAGCTGCGGCTTGTTCCGGAGGCGGACGACCGGCAGACATGGGACGCGGTGGATGGCAGCATTTCCGCGCTTGTTCATGCGCGCGCGAAGCAGGCGCGGTGTTTGGAGACGCCGCAATTGTGCGCGTCGGACTTTAAGCGGTTCCTGGAGTCGGGCGACGGGCCCTACCTTGCGGGCTATCACGCGCGCCGCGAGGTGCTCAAGGCGCTGGTGATGGGCGCGTGCGTGACGGGCGAAATGGGCGACATCGAGCGCATTGCGGACCTCGTCTACCGGATGAGCGAGGAGACCGATTGGGCGCTGACCGCGTGCAAGCCCGATCTGCCCGACTGCGCGCACACGGTGCTGGACGAGGCGGCCTGCGAGAGCGGCGCGCTCGTCGCGCTCACGCTCAAACTGGTGGGCACGGCGCTTGACCGGTTTTCCCCCAAGGTGCGCAGCCGCGCGCAGTGGGCGCTTGACGAGCGGATCATTGAGCCGCTCGTGGGCGAGGGCGGGCACGTGTGGGCGTTTGAGGACGAGCACGCGCCGCGCGCGCAGGCGGCGCTGTTGACGGTCGCGCTTCTGTCCGCGCGCGACGACCGGCGAAGGTGGCTGGCGATGCGCCACGTGCTTAAGATGCTGGAGGCGTACCTGCAAAACCCGACGGCGGGCGTTCTGCCGCTCGAGAACCAATTGCAGGCCGCGATGGCGGTCAACGACTGCTTTTCGATGCTCTCGGTCGCCAGCGGCGGCGAGGTCGAATTGCGCGACGAGGCGCTGTTTGTCGATATGGCGCGCGCCTTTACCCAGGCGCACATCGAAAGCGACTATTTTGTCAATCCGGCGGGCTCCATGCGCCCGGCGCTGCCCGAGGATCTCCTCTATCGGCTGGGCGAGAGCGCGCGGCTTTCGACGCTGTGCAAGCTGGCGGCGCTGCTTCGGCGCGTGCGCGGCGGGCGCGAGATGATGCGCGGGCTCAATCAGCCCAGTGAGCCGCTGCTCCAGCAGGTGATGAGCGCGCTGGGTCGCGCGGATCTCGTGCGGGAACCCGTGCGCACGCAGGCGGCTTCGCAGGTGGCGTTGCCCGCGTTCAAGCTGCTCGCGGGGCGGCTGGACGGCCTGTACGCCGCGCTCTACGGCCCCGACAGCCGCCCCGCGCGCGCCTGCATCGGCGGAACCGGGGCGCTTTTGCTGTTCTACCGGGACACGCCCGTCGTGATTGACACGTTGCGCGCGCACTCGGTGCCGGTCGTCGGCGGCTACGGCCAGACGCGCGGCCCGGGCGCGCAGGACGACGAGGCGACGGACGGGCCGGGCTATCGGATGCTGTCGATGAACGTGGCCGCCGCCTATCCCAAGCGCGCGGGCGTGCTGACGTGGCAGCGCACGCTGATGTTCGCGGCGTTTGAGGGGGGAATCAGGCTGATTGAGGCGTTCGATCTGGACGCCCCTTCCGAGGTGTCCTTCCGGTTTATCGTGCTTGAAAAGCCGTGCGTGGCGGCGGGACAGGCGCAATTGGGGCCTGTTCAAATGCGCTACGACGCGGCGCTCACCGCGCGGGTCGAGGCGATCGAGGCGGGCGGCGAGTGGGGTCAGATGGTCTATCAGCTGTCGCTTTCCACCAAGGACAAGGTGCCGGGCGGCAATTACGCGTTTCTGTTTACCGCGCCGGGTGGTTGGGGAACCGCTGAATAAATCCCGCACGCGCTGGCGGCTGCATTTCCGCCATCTCCGCCCTGCAAATTCATCGACGTATCGCTGCTACGCCTTCGACTTTTGCATGACGAAGCTTGCGAAAATTCAACTCGCCATCACGCACGTTCTTTAATCAGCGCTTCCCTAGCTGCCCGCGAAAAAGCGGGCGGCGCGCCATGAGGGGGCGGCTTGTCATGGCGGGGCGGCGACAGGGGCGGGGCGTGGGGGCGCGAGCGCGGGCAGAGGAGGAAAAAGGTGGTCAAGGTATTGATTGTCGAGGACGACCGGACGATGGCGGAGGGGATCGCGCGGCACTTGAGCGCGTGGGGGATGGACGCGCGGCCGGTGGCGAATTTTGAGCGCGTCACGGAGCAGTTCGTTCAGTTTGATCCCCAGCTTGTGCTGATGGACATATCGCTGCCCTTCATGAACGGCTATCACTGGTGCGCCGAGATTCGAAAGATATCCAAGACGCCCATCCTGTTTTTGTCGTCGGCGTCTGACAACATGAACATCGTGATGGCCATGGACATGGGCGGCGACGACTTTATCGCCAAGCCCTTTGACCTGGACGTGCTGACCGCCAAGGTGCGCGCGATGCTGCGGCGCGCCTACGACTTTGGCGGGCGCGGCGAGTGCCTGTGCCACGGCGGGCTGACGCTCAACCTGGCGGACGGAACCGCCGCGTGCGCGGGCGAAAGCGCGGCGCTCACCCGCAACGAAATCAGGATTTTGCTGGCGCTGATGGAAAACGCCGGGCGCATCGTGGGGCGCGACCAGCTGATGATGCGGCTGTGGGAGACCGACAGCTACGTGGATGAAAACACGCTGTCGGTCAACGTGAACCGCCTGCGCAAGAAGCTGGCGGCGCTGGGCCTTGCGGATTACATCGAGACGCGCAAGGGACTTGGGTACATGGTGAAGGCGTGAAGAGGGGTCTTTTTAGCGAGAAAACGCCCGATGCGGCGCGCATGATGGGATTGAAAAAGTGAAGGGATTGTTTTTTCAGTATGTGCGGGCCAAGCGCCGGGCGCTTATTCTGGCGCTGGGCTGTCTTTTGCTGTGCACATTGGTGTTTTCGCTGTACAATCTGCCGCGCGAGGCGACGCTTTACGCGCTGACGCTGTGCGTTGCGCTGGCGTGCGTCGGGGCGTGCGTGGATTTTGCGCGCTTTGCAAGGCGGCACGAGGAGCTGTTGCGCTGCTTTGCGGCGATCGGGGACGAGCTGGGGACGCTCCCGGAACCGGACAATTTGATCGAGCGCGATCACCAAGCGCTCCTGTTGGCGCTTGAGCGGGCGCGGGTGCAGGGCGTCACCGACATGGACATCAAGCGGCGCGACATGATCGACTACTACACGCTCTGGGCGCATCAGGTGAAGACGCCGATCGCCGCGATGCGGATATTGCTGTCCTCGGGCGAATGCGACCAGGCGCTGATGGGCGAGCAGCTGTTTAAGGTCGAGGAATATGTGAACCTGGCGCTTTCGTACCTGCGGATCACGGATGGGACGAACGATTTGGTGATTCGGCGGGTGAAGCTGGACGACGTGGTGCGCGCGGCGGTGCGCAAGTACGCGCCGCTGTTCATTCGCCAGAAAATCGCGCTTCGCTACGAGGGCGTATCGCTGTGCGTGCTGACGGATGAAAAGTGGCTGCAATTTGTGCTGGAGCAGCTCTTGTCCAACGCGCTCAAGTACACGCGCAAGGGCGCGGTGTCGATCTACCTGGCAGGCGCGCTCGCGCTCGCGATACGCGATACCGGCATCGGCATTGCGCCCGAGGACCTTGCGCGCGTCGGCGAAAAGGGCTATACCGGCTACAACGGGCGCGAGGACAAGCGCTCGAGCGGACTTGGGCTATACCTGTCAAGGCAGGTGCTTGAAAAGCTGTCGCACAGGATGCGGATCACAAGCCAGGTGGGCGTGGGCACGGTTGTGACGATTGCCTTTTCCGAGGAGGAAGCGGTCTGCGAATGACCGAGATGTGCGGCGGGGCGCCTTACGTTTATGAAAGATATGCCGGGGAAATTGTAAGCCATTTCGATGGCGCGATGACCCGGCATTTGCTATAATCGGCAAAGACAAACGAAGGAGGTCGTGAGCATGCCGATACTTGAAGTCAAGGGACTTAAAAAAATCTATACGACGCGCTTGGGCGGAAACCGCGTTATGGCGCTGGGAAATGTGACGTTTTCGGTGGAGACGGGCGAATACGTCGCGATCATGGGCGAGAGCGGCAGCGGAAAGACGACGCTGCTCAACATTCTGGCGGCGCTGGACAAGCCGACGTCGGGCGAGGTGCTGCTGGACGGGCAGCGGATGGACGCGGTGAGTGAAAAGGCGCTGGCCGCGTTCCGCCGGGAAAATCTGGGGTTTGTGTTTCAGGACTTTAACCTGCTGGATACCTTCTCGATCAAGGACAACATCCTGCTGCCGCTGGTGCTGTCGGGCGTGCCCTATAAGGAAATGCTTTCGGAGGTGGGGCCGGTCGCGCAAAGGCTGCGCATTGCGGACATCTTAGAAAAATTCCCCTACGAGGTATCGGGCGGGCAGAAGCAGCGCGCGGCGGTCGCGCGGGCGATCATCACAAAGCCCAAGCTGGTGCTCGCGGACGAGCCGACCGGCGCGCTCGATTCCCGCGCGACCGACAACCTGCTGGACATCTTCGACCAATTGAACGCCGCGGGGCAGACCATCCTGATGGTGACCCACAGCGTCAAGGCGGCAAGCCACGCGCGGCGCGTGCTGTTCATCCGGGATGGCGAGGTGTTTCACCAGCTCTATCGCGGCGAGCGCACGGCGGAGGTCATGTTTTCCGCGATCTCAGACGCGCTCACGATGATTCTGGCGGGCGGTGAAGGCAATGCGTAGCGCCTTTTACGCGGAACTGGCCGGGCAGAACCTGATCAAAAACCGCCGGTTTTACCTGCCGTACATCCTCACGTGCATCGGAACCGCCGCGATGTTCTACATCATGTGCGCGCTTGCGACAAACGAGGGGCTGGAAAGCGGGTTTGGCGCGAGCACGCTCAGCGCGGTGCTGGGATTGGGCGTCGGCGTGATCGGCATATTCGCGGTGCTGATCCTGTTTTATACCAACAGCTTTTTGATGAAGCGCAGGCAGAAGGAATTTGGGCTGTACAGCGTGCTGGGCATGGAAAAAAGGCATATCGGGCGGGTGCTATTTTGGGAATCATGCTACGCCTACCTGATCTCGATGGCGCTGGGGATTGGATTTGGGCTGCTGATGAGCAGGCTGCTGATGCTGATGCTGGTGAAGATCACGGGGCTAACGACCACGCTCACCTTCTCGATCAGCCTGGCGGGCGTTGTGTATACGCTCATGCTGTTTTTGGCGATATTCTGCGTGGTGTTTTTGCGCGCGCGGGTGAAGCTCATGTTTTCAAACCCGTCGGAACTATTGCGCGGGGGGAACGTGGGGGAGAAGGAACCCAAGGCCAAGTGGGTGTTTGCGACGCTGGGCGTGCTGACGCTGGGCACCGGGTACTGCATGGCGATCACGATCAAGGAGCCGCTGATGGCGATTGCGCTGTTTTTCGTCGCGGTCATCCTGGTGATCGTGGGCACCTACCTCATGTTCATGGCGGGCAGCATCGCGATCCTCAAGCTGCTCAAGAAAAACAAGGGCTACTACTACCGCGCGGATCACTTTACCAGCGTGTCGGGGATGCTGTACCGCATGAAGCAGAACGCGGCGGGGCTTGCGTCCATCTGCATCCTGTCCACGATGGTGCTCGTGATGGTGTCGACCACGGTGTCGCTGTACGCGGGGATCGAGGACGGACTTCGCGCCCATTACCCGCGCGACGTGGCGGTGACGATGCGTGGCGGAAGCGCCGAGACGGACGCGGCGCGGGAAAGGGTGATCCGCGAAAGCACAGAAGAAAGCGGCGCGGCGATAAGCAACTGGCAGGTGCGGCATTCGCTTGGGTTTAGCGCCTACAAGCGGGAAAATGCGTATACGGGCGAGGCCGATCAGAGCGGACTGGACGCGCCGGTGATGTTTGAAGTCATGACGCAAGACGCGTACGCGCGCTTGACCGGCGAAACGATCGCGCTTGGCGATCGCGAGGTGGCGGTGTCTGACGCGCAAGGACTGCTGCCCGACGAATTTACGCTGCTAGGTCAGCCCTTGAGCGTGGTGAAGCGGCTTAAAAACCCGCCGATGCGCGGCCAATACGCGGTGATGATGGCCGAAACGCACCTGCTTGTGGTGTCTGGCGAGGCGGCGTTTGACCGAATCGACGCGGCGCAGCGCGCCGCCTATCCGGATCGCTTTTCAACCGCCGAGACGGTCGTCGGCTTTGACGTCAAGGGGACGGACGCGCAGCTGGACGCGCTCGAGGCGCGGCTCACGCAGGCGCTGAGCGAGGGCGTTTTGGTTTCCGAAAGCGAAGGCGAGAATATCTATAGCGAAAGCTACATCGAGTTCAGGCGCGCAAACGAGCAGGATGCGTATGCGCTATATGGGGGACTTTTGTTTCTTGGGCTGTTCCTGGGGCTTCTGTTCATGATGGCGACCGTGCTCATCATCTACTACAAGCAGGTGTCCGAGGGGTACGACGACGCGCAGCGCTTTGACATCATGCGCAAGGTGGGCATGGGGCGGGACGAGGTGAAAAAATCGATCAGGAGTCAGATCCAAACCGTGTTCTTCCTGCCGCTCGCGGTCGCGGTCGTACACGTCGCGGCGGCCTTTCCGATGATCGCCCGGATGATGGCGGTGCTCAAAATGGACAACGTCTTCCTGTTTGCCGCCTGCTCCGGCGTGGCGCTTGGGGTGTTCGCCCTCGTGTATTTGCTCGTGTATCTGGGCACCGCCCGCACCTACTACAAGATCGTCGCCCCGGCCAAATAGCGCAAAGGCACTATTTCAACTTCGATAAAAAAAGCGATCCCCGAACGCATTGCGGTTGGGGATCGCTTTCCCTAGAGACTATTGGGGAATATCCTTTCCGCCGGTTCGGTATTTGTAGGGCTTTACCGGCTCGTCGGGCGCCTTGTCGACCTCGTTGAGCGAGTCGAGGTACGCGTCGGCGATGCTGGTGGGCGCGCGCTTGGACGTGGAGTTGGCGTAGTGGTGGGTAAGGGTGGGCTGCTGCCCCGCGACGTAGACGATGTCGTCGTATTTGCCCAGCCGCTCGCGCGTGCGGAAGCGCTCGAGGAACTTGAGCCCGGGCACGTCGCCCGCCGAATCGATCGCGCCCGACAGGATCAAGCCCACCTTGGCGCTGAGCGGGCCGATCATCTCGTAGAGCACCGAGGACGACAGGATGATCGTCGAGATCAGCACGCCGCCGTCGCCCGGCAGGATGCGGTGCGCCAGCGCCGCAAGGCCGATGGATACGCCCGCCTGCGGGATCAGCGCAAGGCCCAGATAGCGCCGGATGGGCGCCTCAAATCCGCCCAGCCGCGCGCCCAGATAGGCGCCGATGAACTTGCCCGCAATGCGCACGAGGAAATAGGCAAGCCCGATCACCCCGGCGCTTGTCAGCATCGGGATGTCAAGGCGCATACCGGACAGCACAAAGAACATGAGCAGGATCGGCGGCGTCATCCGGTTGAGCTGCTTAAAGAGCGATTTGTCCTGGTGCGCGTTTGCGTACACCGTGCCCATCGCCATGACGCTGAGCATCGGCGAAATATCGACCGCCGCGCACAGCGCCGCCAGCGCAAAGATAAACGCGCACGCCAGCACCAGCCGGTGATCCTTGCTGCGCCGCTCGTTGATCAATACGCTCAGCAAAAAGCCCAGCCCGACGCCCAGCGCCAGCGCCAAAATATTCAGCGCCACCGGCATCAGCACCACGCCCGCGTCGATCGCGCCCGCGTGCGTCGAAGCCTCGGCAACCGCCGCGCACAGGCTGAACGCAATCAGCGCGACCGCGTCGTCAAGCGCCACCACCTGCACGAGCGTATCCACAAACGCGCCCTTGGCGTGGTATTGGCGGATGGTCATCAGGCTGGACGCGGGCGCGGTCGCCGAGCCGATGGCGCCCAGCAGCAGCGAAAAGGCAAGCGACAGGTGAAACACGTAGTACATCGTCAGCGTGACCAGCGCGGCGGCGACGAGCGCCTCCGCAATCGTCAGCGTGATGATGCCGGGGCCGCTCTTTTTGAGCGCGTCCATGCGCAGGTAGCGCCCCACGCCAAAGGCGATGAACGACAGCGCCGCGTCGGTCATGAAATCCATGCCCGATACGATTTCGGAGGGAATCAGGCGCAGCAGGTACGGCCCGATCACCACGCCCGCCAAGATGTAGCCGGTGACGTTGGGCAGGTGGAGCAGCTTGGTCAATCGCGTCATGAAAAACCCGGACAGCCATATGACCGCCATCGATAGAAGCACCAGCGCGTTGCCGGTCAGGGGAAGCCAAGTAGAAAGCATTTGCGTCACCTCGTATTATCCGGGAGCTCTAAACCACCAGGGCGATTTAAAACCGATAGACGATTCGGAATATCCGAATCGCCTTTGTATATTTATGCCCGCATTCGCGGACGCAGAAGGGATATACTTAAGACGGCCAAGCGCGCCGCTTGGTTGCCAGATCCCTCAGCGCGTCGCGCGGCGATTATTCTAAAAACGAGAGCGTGCCACGGTTCATCGACCAGATGGTGTCGCACAGGCGGTCGATGTCGAGCGGGTTGTGGCTGGCCAGCAGGATGGTGCGCCCCTCCTCGCAAAGCGCGCGCAGCAGGCGGCGGATGCTCTTCACGCCCGCGTCATCCAGGCCGTTCATGGGTTCATCCAGCAAAAGCAGCGTGGGCTGTTCCATGATCGCCTGCGCGATGCCCAGCCGCTGGCGCATACCCAGCGAGTACTTGCCAACCCACTTGCGGCTGGCGGGATCGAGCCCCACGCGCGTCATGGCGGAACATATCTCGTCCCGCCCGATCTCGCGGCGGATGCTGGCCAGGAATTTTAGGTTGGTATACCCCGAGTAGTTGGGCAGGAACCCGGGCGTCTCGATGATCGCGCCCAGCCGAGGCGGCGTTTCGATGTCCCGCCCGATGCGCTTGCCGTCCACCAAGATCGCGCCGCTCGTGACCGAGGCCATGCCCGCGATGCACTTGAGCAGCACCGTCTTGCCCGAACCGTTGCGCCCGACAAGGCCGTGAATCATGCCGTCTTCAAACGTGGCGTTCACGTCCGTCAGCACCTGCTCTTTCCCAAATTGCTTGAACACATGCTTGACCTCGATCATTCCGCTTCCCCCTTCGTCATCGTTTGATCTCGCGCTTGCGGCTTACGTACACGCACGCCAACGCAAGTGCCACGCAGGCAAGAAACAGCACCGTGAGCGCGTACCAGACGGGCGGCCGACCCATCTGGTCGCCGTAGTCGAGCGTGGTGAGCCGCGTGAGCGTCATGGGTGAAAAATAATACGCGTTTTCGTAAAAGAACTCCTCGATCAACCCGTCAAACAGCAGCGGCGCGCCCGCGACAAAAAAGCCCAGCCGCGCAAAGCCCGACGCGTTCACCGCGTATTGTATGAGCGCGAGCAGCGAAAAGCCCAGCGCGTGAAGACCCAGCGCAAGCGACATGCCGCCAAGCGGCGTGTAGAAAGTCATCAGCCACGCGTCGTAATCGAGCATCGTGTTGTACCATTCATACGCGCCCCCCCGCACGAGCGCCTCAAGCCCGCTTGACCAGCCGCCCGACCAGTCCAGCCATCGAAAGGAAAGGGTCAACAGCAGGAGCAAAAACGCCAAGAGGTACACGAGCACCATCACCAGCACATACCATACCTGCCCAAGCGCCCACGCCCCGCGCCCGGCGCGCGCGACGATGTAGCGCTGCGTCTCGTCGGTAAACGGCGCGTCAAATAGCAGCATCAAAAGCCCCAGCCCCAGCATCACCGAGACATTGGCGTCGCTCAGCAGGTACATCGCAAGCCCCGGCAGGCTCATCAGCAAATTGTGCTCGACCAGCATCTGGCGGATCGGGGAGAACTGGCTCTCCAGATACAAAAACATCAAAAGCACGACCGCCCACGCGCGCGGCATGGTGGCGACGCGGCGCAGGCTGTGTCGGCAGCAGGCAAGCGCGCTATGAAGCATTATCTAGCCTCCTCCTCGCACGCCAGAAAAACAGCGCGCCCACAAGCAGTGTCGCCGTCAGGTACAAAAGGAGCGCCGCGCCCAGCAGCGGAAGGGGCGCAAGGCCCGCCGCGCCGTCTGAAAGCGCGGTGACATTGAACCACGGCGGGAGTTCGAGCATCAGGCTCACCTCAGAGAGCAGCCGGTGCAAAAGCAGCGGCGCGACAAGCGTCATGGGCACGTTTGGATAAAACGCCGAAAAGCACAGCGCGGTCGTCGCCCAGAACCCGCCCGACAAAAACGCGAGCAGCAAATGGCTCAGGTAGTACGCGAGATAGCGCGCCATGCCGCCGCCAATCAGCAGCGACTTGAGGTACACAAGCTCCATAAAGGTGGGCTCCAGCGAAAAACCCTGCGGATAGCGCAGGTTGATCAGCACCACAAAGGCGAGCATGGCGCCCATTGCGGCAAGGCCGCCCGACAGCGCGCAGCAGAAGACCTTGCTCAGAAGGTAGCGCCGCTTGCCCGCGCGAAGCGCCGCCGTGCCCGCGTAGGTCGCCTGCCAGTCCGCGCAAAAGCCGGTGCCAAACGGCAGCGCCGCGATCGCCGGCATGACCAGCGAGACAAAGGAGATGCTCGCGCTCAACTCAAACAGCATCAGCGGGTCGCCCGCCTCGTCCAGCAGCAGGTAGGACACGCTTTGCACATACAGCAACAGTCCCGCCAGCACGGAGATGAGCAGCCACCCGCCCAGCGCGCGCCGTCTATCCATCAGCAGCATACTTCATCCCCTCCTTTTGCGCGCCTGACCGTTCAAACGCGGAAATTGCTACAATATTATGACACATACCCATACGGTAGGGAAGGGGACTTGTGTAAAGATTGAACGGCGAAACACAGACAAGCCCTTTCAACCGCGGCGCGTTTGCGGTATAATGGCGCTGCGGTGATGGCAAAAGCGCCGTGCGGGAGGCAATGTAAATGAAAATGCTGGTGCTCAACGGCCCCAACCTCAACCTGCTCGGCATTCGCGAGCCTGCGCTCTATGGCGCAAAGAGCTATCAGGCGCTGGAAGATGAAATTCGGCAGGCGGCGCGCGAAGCGGACGTTCAGGTGGAAATCTTTCAGTCCAACCACGAGGGCGCGCTGGTGGACAAGCTGCAAGCGGCGCTCGGGCAATTTGACGGCGTGATCATCAACCCCGCCGCCTACACGCACACCTCCGTCGCGCTGCTCGACGCGCTAAAGGCGATCGCGCTGCCCGCCATCGAGGTGCATTTGACCCAGGTGGACGCGCGCGAGGACTTTCGCAAGGTCAGCTTTGTGCGCGCGGCGTGCCTTGCGACCATCGTAGGGCACGGATTTGCGGGATATACCGAGGCGATCAAGCGCCTGAAGGCGCATATCGAGGCGCAAAAGCCTTCGCCGTGAGCGGCGAAGCGGGCATCGGCGCAGGCGGGGCTGGCTTAAATAAAGCGGGGATCGGCGCGGGCGGGCGGGCTTTGGGCGCGGGCGGCGCATGACAGACGGAGGGGAAGAACATGAAAATCGTTGAGATGGCGCTTGCGTACGGCGGGCGATTGACCGGGTATCTGCACGAGGCGAGTCCAGAAATGACGCGCACGGCGCGCCCCGCGATCCTGATCTGCCCGGGCGGCGCGTATGAGTTTTTGTCCGACCGGGAAAAGGACCCGCCCGCGCTCGCGTTTTTCGCGGCGGGGTTTCAGGCGTTTGTGCTGGACTACGCGGTGCTGGAGGCGGCGGGGGCGATGCGCCCGCTTGCGCAGGCGAGCGACGCCGTGCGCAGGATGCGCGAAAACGCCGAGGCGTGGCGCATTCGGCCGGACGCGGTCGCGCTATTGGGCTTTTCGGCGGGCGGGCATCTGGCGGCGAGCCTGGGAACGCTGTGGGCGGACGCGCATTTGGGCGCGCCCGATGGACAAAATCGGCCGGACGCGTGCGTACTGTGCTACCCGGTCATTAGCGCCGGGATATTTGCGCACAGGGTTTCGCTTGACCGGGTATCGGGCGGCGACAAGGCGCTTGAGGCGCTCTTTTCACTCGAGGCGCAGGTGACGAAAGACACGCCGCCGACATTTTTGTGGCACACGCAGGACGATGAGCTGGTGCCGGTTGAAAACACGCTCTTGTTTGCGTCCGCGCTCAGAAAGGCGGGCGTGCCCTTTGAGATGCACGTATTTGAGTCGGGGCAGCACGGGCTGTCGATGAGCAACCATGAGGTGGACACCCCCAACGCCGCCTGCGAAGCGTGGTTTGCGCTCGCGCTCAAGTGGCTGCGCGCGCGGTTCGGGTTTGACGACTGAGGCTGCGCGGCGCAAAACGGGGATGGCAAAAATCGAGACAAGCGAGGACGAGGAAGATGAAGGCGGAAAACAAGGCGATCATCCAAATGATGATCTGCGCGTCGCTGTGGAGCGTCGCGGGCATCTTTATCAAGTTGATTCACTTAAACGGCTTTGTGATCGCGGGCTTTCGCAGCCTGTTTGCGGCGCTCACGGTGCTTGTGTACATGCGCGTCAAGAAAGAGCGCATCGTCATCAGCAAAAACGTGCTCTTGAACGCGGTGTTTCTGGCGATCACCTTTTTGGGGTTTGTCGTCGCCAACAAGCTGACCACCGCCGCCAACGCGATTGTGCTGCAATTCACATCTCCGGTCTTTATCCTGATCGGCTCGGCGCTTTTTTTGAAGGAGCGCTTTACCAGGGCCGACGTGCTGGTCGTGATCGCCACCTTTTTGGGGATTGCGCTGTTCTTTTTTGACCAGCTGGAGGGCGGCGCGCTGCTGGGGAACCTGATCGCGGTGGGCGCGGGCCTTTCGATGGCGTGCATGTTTCTGGCGGTCAAGAAGACCCAAGCGTCCGAGCGGATGAGCGGGATGCTCGCGGGGCATCTGCTGACCGCGCTGATCGGCATTCCCTTTCTGATGTTCACCGAAAACCAGCTGGATGGGCAGGCGATTGGCTTTCTGGCGCTGCTCGGCGTGGTGCAGTTGGGCATTCCCTACATCCTCTACGGGCTGGCGGCGGAGTACTGCCCGCCGCTGGCGTGTTCGCTGATCGCGGCGATTGAGCCGCTGCTCAACCCCGTGTGGGTCGCGATATTCGACGGCGAAACGCCGGGGATGTTCGCGCTGATCGGCGGCGTAATCGTCGTGTGCTCGATCACGCTGTGGTGCGTGTGGAAGGAAAGGCAGGCGCGCAGCCAACTTGGGCGGGAAGCCGCGCAGTGAGCGAGAAAACGGCCATGGCGTCGCGCGGCGGGTTTAGTTTGATGGATGGAGCGTGTTTTGATGCCGGGATATACAAAGGGTGTGCGGGACGGGGTCGCCATCGGTCTTGGGTATTTGTCGGTCGCGTTTTCCTTTGGGATCAACGCGGTGAGCGGGGGGCTGAGCGTGTTGCAGGCGGTGCTCATATCGCTTGCGAACGTGACGTCGGCGGGGCAGATGGCGGGGCTTGAGCAGATGATCAAGCTGGCGCCGCTATTTGAGGTGGCGCTTGTGCAGTTGACGATCAACCTGCGCTACGCGCTCATGTCGATTTCGCTTTCTCAGAAGCTGGACGACTCGGTGGGGACCATTCATCGCATGGCGATCGCCTTTGTCAATACCGACGAGGTATTTGCGGTGGCCAGCGCGCAGGCGGGGCTGCTCGGGAAAAACTACTTGTACGGGCTGATCACCGCGCCGTATCTCGGGTGGGCGCTGGGCACGCTGTTGGGCGCGGCGGCGGGCAGCCTGCTGCCGGGGAGCGTGAGCAATGCCTTGGGCATCATGATCTACGCGATGTTTGTCGCGATCGTCATTCCCCCGACAAAGCACGACAAGGCGATCCGCTTTGTCGTGCTGGCGGCGGGCGTATTGAGCGTGGCGCTGTACTACCTGCCCGGCTTGCGCACGCTCTCGGGCGGCGCGATGATCATCGTGTGCTCGGTGGCGGCCGCGGCGCTTGGCGCGTGGCGCTACCCGGTGCGGGAGGAGGACGCATGAATGACAGCGTTTTTTGGCCGTACCTCGTGGTGATGGCGGGGGTCACGTACCTTACGCGCATGGCGCCGCTCGTGCTGTTTCGCAAAAAGATCAAGAACAAGTTCATCAAGTCGTTTTTGTGCTACGTGCCCTATGCGGTATTGACCGCGATGACGGTGCCGGGGATATTGTACGCGACCGGGTCGATGATCACGGCGGCGGCCGGGCTTGCGGTGGCGATTGGGCTGTCGTGGCGGGAAAAGTCGCTGTTCGTCGTGGCGATCAGCGCGGCGGGCGCGGTGTTTTTGACGCAAGTGCTGCTGGGCATGGTTCATTGACGATGGACGCGGAAAAAGAGACCGGCAAAGGGGATATATGAAAGAACTTTGGTCGTATTTGAAGGACTACAAGAAGGAAAGCGTGCTGGGTCCGCTGTTTAAGATGCTGGAGGCGCTGTTTGAATTGGCCGTGCCGCTCGTCGTGGCGGCGATCATCGACGTGGGCATCGGACGGGGCGACGGCGCGTACGTGTGGAAGATGGGGCTGTGGCTGGTCGCGCTGGGCGTGGTGGGGATGATCAGCTCGCTCACGGCGCAGTACTACGCGGCCAAGGCGGCGGTGGGCATGGCGACAAGGATGCGCCACGCGCTCTTTGCCCACGTACAGCGCTTTTCCTACGCGCAGCTGGACGCGCTGGGTGAGTCTACGCTGGTCACGCGCCAGACCAGCGACATAAACCAGGTGCAGTCGGGCGTCAATCTGACGCTCAGGCTCTTTCTGCGCTCGCCGATCGTCGTGTTTGGCGCGATGATCATGGCCTTTACCGTGGACGCGCGCGCGGCGTGGGTGTTCGTGGTCGCGATTCCGGTCTTGTCGCTTGTGGTGTTTGGCATCATGATCTTCACCATGCCGCTTTACAAGAAGGTGCAGGCAAGCCTTGACAAGGTGGTGGGCATCACGCGCGAAAACCTGAGCGGCGCGCGCGTGATCCGCGCGTTCGGCATCGAATCGCGCGAGGTCGAGGCGTTTAACCGGGAAAACCAGCGGTTTACCACGCTTCAGCGCTTTGTTGGAAAATTGTCGGCGCTCATGAATCCGCTGACCTACCTGATCGTGAATGGCGCGCTGATTGCGCTCATCTGGGTGGGCGCGGTGCGCGTGGACGCGGGGCTGCTCACGCAGGGCGCGGTGGTCGCGCTGGTCAGCTACATGTCGCAGATTCTGGTGGAGCTGGTGAAGCTGGCCAACCTCATCATCACCATGACCCGCTCGATGGCCTGCTGGGCGCGCGTAAAGGACGTGCTCCATATGCCCGCGGGATTGGCGGAGGGCGCGCGGGAAAGCGGGGCGGCTGGGGCGGACGCGGTGCGGTTTGAGAACGTATTTCTGCGCTATCCGGGCGCGGGCGCGGAGGCGCTTTCGGGGCTTTCCTTTTGCGTAAAGCGGGGCGAGACGATTGGCGTGATCGGCTCGACCGGATCGGGCAAGAGTTCGCTGGTCAACCTGATCCCCCGGTTTTACGAGGCGAGTGGGGGGACGGTGCTGGTGGACGGGCGGGACGTCAAGGACTGGGACGTGGCGGCGCTTCGCGCGCAAATCGGGGTGGTTCCGCAGAAGGCGGCGCTTTTTTCCGGCACGGTTCGAAGCAACCTGCGCTGGGGCAACCAAGGCGCGAGCGACGAGCAGATGATTTGGGCGCTCAAGACCGCGCAGGCGTGGGCGTTTGTGTCGCAGAAGAAGGGCGCGTTGGACGCCCCGATCGAGCAGAAGGGGCGCAACCTGTCGGGCGGGCAGCGGCAGCGGCTGACGATTGCGCGGGCGCTGGTCAAGGCGCCCAAGATCCTGCTCTTGGACGACAGCGCGTCCGCGCTCGACTTTGCGACCGACGCGAAACTGCGCAAGGCGCTAAGTGCGTTGGCGGGGGAGACGACGGTGTTCACCGTGTCGCAGCGCGCCTCGGGCGTCATGTACGCAGACCAGATTCTGGTGCTCGAGGATGGGCGTCTGGCGGGCGTGGGCAGCCACGCGTCGCTGATTAAGGACTGCGCGGTCTATCAGGAGATCTACTACTCGCAGTTCCCACGGGAGGACGCGCAATGAAGCAGGCGGCGACGCTCAAAAAGGTGCTCAAATACACCGAAAAATACAAGAAGCTGACCATCCTATCGATGCTGTTGGCGGCGGCGACGGTGGCGCTCACATTGGCGGTGCCGGTGTTGACCGGGCGCGCCATCGACCTGATCGTTCAAAAGGGGCTGGTGGACTTTGCCGGGATCGGCGTGATTCTGCTGGAGATTGGCGCGTGCGTGCTGGCGACCTGCGCCTGCCAATGGCTGATGAACGTGACAAACAACCGCATCACCTACGGCATGGTGCGCGACATCCGCGCCACGGCGTTTCAAAAGCTCACGGTCTTGCCGCTGGGCTATCTGGACAGCCACGCCTCGGGCGGGCTGGTCAGCCGCGTGATCGCGGACGTCGATCAGTTCTCCGAAGGGCTGCTGATGGGCTTTACCCAGCTGTTTACCGGGGTCATGACCATTGTGGGCACGCTTTTTGTGATGCTCAAGGTCAATTACCAGATCGCGCTGGTCGTGATCTTGGTGACGCCCGCGTCGCTCTTCGTGGCAAAGTTTATCGCCAAGCACACCTACGACATGTTCTGCCTGCAATCGGAGACGCGCGCGGAGCAGACCGCGCTGATTGACGAGATGATCAATGGGCAGAAGGTGGTCGTGGCGTTTGGGCAGGAGGACGCGGTGGTGGCGCGCTTTGACGAGATCAACGCGCGGTTAGAGGCCTGCTCGCGGCGCGCGGTCTTCTTTTCGTCGATCACGAACCCGGCGACCCGCTTTATCAACGGCCTGGTCTACGCGGGCGTGGGCGTCGCGGGCGCGCTTTCCGTGCTGTCGGGCGGGCTCACGGTGGGCGTGCTCACCTGCTTTTTGAGCTACGCCAACCAGTACACCAAGCCCTTTAACGAGATATCCGGCGTGATGACCGAGTTTCAAAACGCGCTTGCGTGCGCGGGGCGCGTATTTGACCTGATCGACGAAAAGGAACAGCGCCCGGACGCGCAGGGCGCGCGCGTGCTCCAAGACGCGCGCGGCGAGATCGCGGTAAGCGACGTCTCCTTTTCCTATGACCCCACGCGAAAACTGATCGAGCACATGAACCTAATGGTGCGCCCCGGAAAGCGGATCGCCATCGTCGGCCCGACCGGGTGCGGAAAGACCACGCTGATCAACCTGCTGATGCGCTTTTACGACGTGGACGCGGGCGCCATTTCGGTCGATGGAACCGACGTGCGCGAGCTCACGCGCGAGAGCCTGCGCAAGCATTACGGGATGGTCCTTCAGGAGACTTGGCTCAAGACCGGAACGATCCGCGAAAACGTGACGCTTGGGCGGCCTGACGCAACCGACGAAGAGGTGATCGCGGCGTGCAAGGCGGCGCACGCGCATGGCTTCATCACGCGCCTTGGCGACGGCTACGCGACGCGCGTGACCGAGGACGGCGGCGGGCTTTCGCAGGGCGAAAAGCAGCTGCTCTCCATTGCGCGGGTGATGCTGTGCCTGCCGCCGATGCTGATCCTCGACGAGGCGACAAGCTCGATCGACACGCGCACCGAGGCGCGCATTCAGGCGGCGTTTTCGCGCATGATGGAGGGACGCACAAGCTTCATCGTCGCGCACAGGCTCTCGACCATTCGCAGCGCCGACATGATCGTGGTCATGCGGGACGGCTTGATCGTCGAGCAGGGCACCCACGCGGCGCTGATGGCGAACAAGGGCTTCTACGCGGCGCTGTACGAGAGTCAGTTTGCCCATTAATGGGTATTCTAAAGGGGAGAGATTTCCTAGGCAGGCGGCGCTCGATTGCCAAGGGTGGGCTTTGCGGGCGACCGGGCGACTCAAAAAACGGAGGTGCGACGTGGCGGTAGAAAAATACAAGGTGGACGGCATGACCTGCGCGGCCTGCTCGGCCAATGTCGAGCGGGCGGTTAAGAAGGTGCCGGGGGTCGAAAATGTGTCGGTGAGCCTATTAAACGGCTCGATGCGCGTGGACGGCATGGCGGCGGCGGACGACATTGCCCGGGCGGTTGAAAAGGCGGGCTACGCGGCGCGTCTTTTCGATCAAGGCACGGCGCGGCCCGCCCCGAAAGAGACGGAAGAAGCGCAGCTCAAGGCGATGCGCAATCGCCTGCTTGGGTCGCTGGCGCTGCTGATGCCGCTCATGTACCTGTCGATGGGGCACATGGTGGGGCTGCCGCTGCCCGCTTTTTTGCATGGGCCGGGCAACGAGTTGTCGTTTGCGTTTACGCAGCTGCTGCTGTCGCTGCCCATTGCGCTGATCAACCAAAGCTACTTCACGCGCGGCTTCCGGGCGCTTTTTCACAAAAGCCCCAACATGGACTCGCTGATCGCGATCGGATCGGCGGCGGCCTACCTATACGGCGTCGCGGCGATCTACGCGATTGGGTACGGCATGGGTCACGCGCTGCCGGAAATGGTGACGCAGTATGCCATGCAGCTCTATTTTGAGTCGGGCGCGATGATCCTGACGCTCATTACGCTGGGCAAGTACTTTGAGACGCGCTCCAAGGGTCAGACCGGCGCGGCGATTCGAAAGCTGATCGACCTAGCGCCCAAGACCGCGCTGATTGAGCGGGATGGCGCGCAGGTGGCGGTGTCGCTTGAGGAAGTGCGGGTGAAGGACGTCGTGCTGGTCAAGCCCGGAAGCGGCATTCCGGTTGACGGCGTGGTGCTCTCGGGCGTGAGCGCGGTGGACGAATCCGCGATGACCGGGGAGAGCATACCGGTCGAGGTGAGCCCGGGAAGCCCGGTGCGCGCGGGCACGATGAACGGAAACGGCTCCTTGCGCATCGAGGCGCAGCGCGTCGGGAGCGACACGACGCTCTCTCAGATCGTGCGCTTGGTCGAGGAGGCGTCGGGCACCAAGGCGCCGATTGCGAAACTGGCGGACAAGATCGCGGGCGTATTTGTGCCGGTGGTGATCGCGATTGCGCTTATCACGGCGGGCGTGTGGCTCGCGCTTGGCGCGCAGGTTTCCTTTGCGCTAAACGCCATGATCGCGGTGCTCGTGATCTCCTGCCCGTGCGCGCTGGGGCTGGCGACGCCGGTCGCGGTGATGGTCGGGACCGGCCGCGCGGCGACGCTGGGCATTCTGTTCAAAAACGCGGAGGCGCTCGAAAAGGCGCATTTGATCAAGACCGTGGTGCTTGACAAGACCGGGACGCTCACCCGTGGGAAGCCGCGCATGACCGACGCGATCGTGCTGGACGAAGCGCTCTTGGACGTGGCGCTGTCGCTTGAAAAGCCGTCCGGGCATCCGCTCAGCGCGGCGATCGTCGAGGGAGCCGTGCAAAACGGCGCGAAGGAATGCGCGCTTGACGCGTTTGAGGCGGTGCCGGGGCGCGGCGTGCGCGGCGTGATCGCGGGAAAGCGCGTGCTGGGCGGCAACCGCGAGATGATGGCGGAGGCGGGCGTGGACATTTCGGCGCTTGAGGGCGCGGCTGATCGGCTTTCCGACGCGGGCAGGACGCCCATGTACTTTGCGCGCGGCGAAGCGCTGTTGGGGCTGATCGCGGTCGCGGACGTCGCCAAGCCCGACAGCGCGCGCGCCGTCGCGGCGCTTAACAAGATGGGCATTGAAACGGTCATGCTGACGGGCGACAACGAGCGCACCGCGCGCGCGCTCGCCTGGGAAATGGGCATCACGCGCGTGATCGCGGGGGTGCTCCCGGCGGACAAGGAGATGCACGTGCGCGCCATTCAGGAAAAGGGCGGCGTCGTCGCGATGGTGGGCGACGGCGTCAACGACGCGCCGGCGCTGACCCGGGCGGACGTCGGGATCGCGATTGGCGCGGGCTCGGATATCGCGCTTGAGTCGGCCGATGTGGTGCTGGTGAAATCAAGCCTCATGGACGCGGTGACCGCGCTCAAGCTGTCGCGCGCGGTGCTTGTGAACATCAAGGAGAACCTGTTCTGGGCGTTTTTCTACAACGCCACGCTGATCCCGCTCGCGGCGGGCGTATTCTACCATTGGCTGGGCTGGGCGCTGAACCCCATGATCGGCGCGGCGGCGATGAGCCTAAGCTCTGTGTGCGTGGTCGCCAACGCGCTGCGGCTGTTTCGGTTCAAGGCCGCCAAGGAGGACGCGCGCGCGCCCGAGGAAATGGCGGGCGGGGCGGCCGTGCGCATCGTCCATCAGGCGCTTTCGGGGCGCGCGCCGGACGCGGCTGAAGGCGCGGGAAGCGACCATGGCGCGCGCAAGCAAGAAGGCAGAACCGAAAATAAGGATCAAGTGGAGGGAAAGAATATGGAAAAGACGTTGAGCGTAAGCGGGATGATGTGCGGGCACTGCAAGGCGCACGTCGAGAAGGCGTTAAACGCGCTGGACGGCGTGACGGCGACGGTGGATCTTGAAAAAAAGACCGCGCGTGTGGTGATGGCGCGGCCGGTTTCAGACGACGCGCTCAGGGCGGCCGTCACGGACGCGGGCTATCAGGTAGAGGGGATCGAATAGAGCATTGGAGATGAGCACGAAGGAACAGCTGAGCGCCCTTGAAAGGGCGCTTGGGGTGCTACGGGTGCCCGCCGCGCCGGGCGAATACGACTTGCACCGGATGATCGGAAAGGCGCTTCAGGCATCGGGCATTGAATACCGGCACGAGGTGAGCTTGGGGCCGCGCTGCCGCATTGACTTTTTGGCGGGCACGGTTGGGATCGAGGTCAAGAAAGGGGCGGTGTCGCCTCGCCAGCTCAAGGCGCAGGCGGCGCGATACTTGCGCGCGCCGGTGCTTTCGGCGCTGCTTTTGGTGGTCGCGGGGGGCGCGGCGCTGCCGGGCGAAATCCAAGGAAAGCCGGTCGTGGTCTTTGGCCTCAACCGGCTGTGGGGGGTGTCGCTTCCGTGAATTATCCGGCATACCTGCGCGAGCCGCGCGCCGAGGGGCACACCTACGGCGTGCTCAGCTACAACCGAAAGAGCAAGTGCTGGACGATCAAGGGCGAGCCCTGCGTGACGGAACTGGCCAAGCGCCTCTTTCCCGGCTGCGACGGCAAGGGTCGGGGCGTGGCGCGCTTTACCGCGCACCGACGGATCATCGGCGACCTCAACTGGCTGATGCTCAGGTACCCGCTCGAGATTAAGCCGACCGACCGCGACCGGTGGGAGGCGGCGCTTGAAGAGGCGCGCGCCTACGCCGAGGCGCGCGAGCGGCGCTTGGACGCGCCCGAGACCGCCAATCCCCCCGAAAGCGCCTTCTCGGGTCAGCTGATGCCCTTTCAGCAGGCGGGGCTGGCGTTTTTGCTGTCGAGCAGGCGCGCGCTATTGGCCGACGAGATGGGCCTTGGCAAGACGGTTCAGGCGCTCGCCTTTTTGGCGACGCTGGGCGCTTACCCGGCGCTCTTGGTCGTGCCCGCGCATTTGGTGCGCAACTGGCAGCGCGAGGCGGAGCGCTTTTTGAAGATGGACGGGGGCGTGCGCGTGCACGTCATTCGGGGGCTCAAGCCCGAAAAACTGCCGCCTGCGGACGTGTACATCATCCACTATCTGCTGCTGCGCGGGTGGAAGACGCACTTGCCCGAGATGGGCTTTCGCGCGGTGATCTTTGACGAGATTCAGGAACTGCGCCACGCGGGCACCGAGAAGTATTCCGCCGCGAGCCTGGTCGCGGGCGCGTGCGAAAACGTGATCGGCCTAAGCGGCACGCCCATCTACAACGCGGGCGGCGAGATCTGGAATGTGATCAACATACTCGATTTTCACTTTCTGGGCGACTGGGAGAGCTTCTCGCGCGAGTGGTGCTATGGCTATGCCAGCGCGCTCGTCGCAAAGCCCGATCTTCTGGGCGAGCACCTGCGCCGGGAAGGGCTGATGCTGCGCAGGCTCAAGCGCGACGTGCTCACGCAGCTTCCGCCCAAGCGCCGCTTGGTTCAGCAGATCGACTGGAACGACCAGGTGTATCGGGAGCTCATGCGCCCCATCGCCGGGCAGCTGGTGAAATTGGACGAGACGGACAACCCATCGGCGCGCGCGCTGATCGAGGAGGCCATCTGCCAAGTGCAGCGACAGGCGACCGGCGTCGCAAAGGCGCCCTACGTCGCGGCGTTTGTGCGCGCCTTGATCGAGGGCGGGGAAAAAGTGCTGTTGTTTGCGCACCATCACGCGGTGATGGACCTGTATAAAAAGGAACTCAAGGCGCAAAAGCCGGTCTTCATTACCGGGCGCGAGGACGACAAGCAGAAAGACGCGGCGCTGCGCGCGTTCATGGACGAAAAAACCGACCTATGCGTCATTTCGCTCAGGTCGGCAAGCGGGCTGAATTTGCAGCGGGCGACGTGCGTGGTGTTCGGCGAACTGGACTGGTCGCCCGCAGTGCACTCGCAGGCCGAGGATCGCGCGCACCGGATCGGCCAAGAGGACTCCCTCTTGTGCTACTACCTGGTGTCGCCGCGCGGCTCGGATCAGGCGATGCAGGAGGCGCTCGGGCTCAAGGTGAGCCAGTTTGTCGGGCTCATGGGTGACGAGACGCCCGCGCCTGACGAGACGTTTTTGCGCCAGAGCCTCGCGCGCGAGCGGATCAAGCAGCTCGTCGCCCAAGTGCGCGACGAGGGCTGACGAAAGCGCGGGGGAGGGGGGCTTTTTGCAAGAGAAAAAGCCCATCCTCCCAGGGCTATCGCTTACGAACGAGAGCAACGCAGAGCCGTCTGAATATTATATTTACGTTACCAAAAGGACTTTTCAGGCTCATCTCGAATATAGAAAACGAGGTGAGACAAATGAACAAGACGGAAACGAAACTGTACCTCGATCTGTTGGCGGAAATCCCGGATCACAGGCAAGGGAACGCCATCCGACACAAACTCAGCGAGATACTGACCATCGCGATACTGGCCATCCTGTGCAACGCCAATTCGTTAACGGGGATGGAACGATTTGGAAAGACGCACGAAAAAGAGCTGAGGATGTTTCTCGAACTGCCGGAAGGCATCCCGTCGCACGACACGTTCGGGGACGTATTGTCGAGATTGGACTATACCGCTGTAGAGCGGGTATTCAGGGCGTGGCTGACCCGCATGAAGGGGACGTGTCCGGCAGAATCGGTGTCCATCGACGGGAAAACGATACGACGAAGCAGCGACGGTCTGCATCAATGCGCGCATATTGTAACGGCCT
>JAVXNW010000019.1:0-28828 GCA_036645575.1 Clostridia bacterium
GACCGGGGATTTCGCTCGCTGCGGCGAGCGACCGGCCTGCGCGGCCGGACTGCGCAAGGCTTGAAGCCTTGACCACATCCTCGCTCACGCGAGGCGCTCCTACCTGTCCCGCCCCTTGAGGGGCGGGACAGGTAGGAGCGCCTGCGCAAAGGCCGTCTGCGCTGCACGCGCCGCGCGCGCATTCACGCGAAAACCACGCCGGTAATTCAGCTGACCAAGCGCGGCATGTACCGCCTTTAACTCGGTGCCCCCCGCCCGCTCGAGCACCGCGCTCGAAAGCGCAAGCATCGTCTCCGGCGCAGCACCCTTGCCCTCCTCCGTCAGCGATCGCGCGAGCAGACGCTCTGACTCCAACCGCGCAAGCCCGCTCAGCGGCGCCGTGAGCAACAACATCAAAACAAACAGGCACAGCCACTTCTTTTTCATGAAGGTATGCTATGCCTGTGAATGAACTTTTATGCGCGCATTACCGCTGCGACCCGCGCCATCCCGGGATCCCCGCAAACCCGCTGCCGCGCGCCCCGCTATCCCGCTTCGCTGCGCGGATTACGGGTTGCCCTTCTTATAGGGCGCGGGGTTTAGCCCCGGACGAGCGGAATAGCGATCGATCGCGCTAAAGACCGCGCTATAGCCCTCGTCGCCCGGCTGGTAGAGCATCGGCTGACAGTTGTTCGGAAGCTCGCGCGGCGCACTGCTCGCCCGGCCCGCGTAGATCGTCGGCACCTGCGGCTCCACATAGTCGTTCTCGAGATCGACCAGCAATTCCTGCTGTACCACCATGTTGTCGTACTTGAACAGCGGGCCTGAGCTCTCGATTCCGCCCAGATCGTAGTAGATGTATTTGCCCATGTAGCGCTCTATGCCGCTGATCACGTGCGGATGATGGCCTAGCACCAGCGCCGCGCCGCCCTGTATCGCCGAACGCGCCTGCGTGATCTGCGAATTGCGCACCGACTGCGTGTGCTCCGGCACATCGCAAAAGTGCATCGACACAATCACGACGTCGCAGCTCTGCTTGATCTGCCGAACCCTGTTGCGGATCGTCGACGGACTGGCGGGCGTCTGAAAACCTAGAAACCCGACCGTCACGCCGCGCACGGTCATGGTGCAGTTGCTGGTGTCAAACGAGGTGTCGCTCAGCGTAATCCCCGCCTTGCGCAGGATGGATTTTGTCGCGCTCTTGGTGCCGAAGTCGTTGATGTGGTTGTTGGCGATGTTGGCGACCTCCACACTGCCCGCGGTCAGGATGTTCGCATACTCCGGCTTTCCGTAAAAATTGTACTTGCGCCCGCCGTCGCGCGGCTTTCCGCCCTTGAGCGGGCCCTCTAGGTTGAGAATCGTGATGTCGTCCTTTGAAAACAGCCGCACGAGGTTCTTGAGCACGTACCCATAGTCGGGCGCGCCCGACTGGCTGATCAGCTGCTCAAAGCGCTTGTCGCTCTTTCGCAGCGGGTCGCCACCCAGCACGATGTCGCCGCCCGCCGAGATCGTGATCGGGGTCATGCGGGACTTGTCGCGCACGCGCACTTCTACGCTGTCCGCCTTTGTGGTGCCTATGACGGTGGCGGTGATCGTCGCAACGCCTGCGCGCACCGCCGTGACCAGCCCTTCCGAACTCACCGTCGCGACCGCCGCGTCGCTCGTCTGCCAGTCGATGACGTGGCGCGTCGCGTCATGCGGCAGCACCTTGACTGACAATTGGTGGGTGCGCTCCCCCGCTTGCGTGGGGTCGAGCAGCACGAGGTCGCGCTCGCTCAGCGTGACGGTGGCGACCGGCTTTTCCTTGACCGTCACCCTGCAGGCGGCCTGGATGGGCCCCGCTTTTCCCTGAATCTGCGCAAAGATCCGAACCGCGCCGGGCGCGACGCCGGTCACCAACCCGTCCTTTGAGACGGTCGCAATGCCCGGATCTTCGCTCGTCCACGTGATCGTCTGGTCGGTCAATCTGCCCAGCGTGGGCTTTGTGCTGACGCGCAGATGCACGCTTCCCGGCTTTCCACGCAGGTTTAAAAGCGTCGCGCGCGCGGGCATCACCTTGATCGCGCTCGGATACACCGTCTGAGCCAGCTGCTCAAGCTTCATGAGCGCCCGATAGCGCGCATCCGCCGGGCTCTCTGCCTGCGCGCCGATCCCCAACAACAAGGTGAGCGCCAGTGCCGTCAGTGCGGAAATCCATCGTTTCATTTGCTACATGCCTCCTTAAAATAGATGTGCCATGGCGAAAAACGGGCTAGTCCGGCGACAGATTGACCGTGGACATGGCTTGAATGCGCGCGAGCACTTCTTTTCCCTGCGTTCCGGTCAGTATCGCGGGCTGCCAGTTGTTGACCGGCGCGCCTAGGTTGCCAAAGCCGTCGGTCGCCGGATAGGTCTCGCTCGATGTGGTCGTCGTGCAGGGGATGACCTTGATGCCCGCGTCCTCCACATACCCGGCCTCGTCGATGCGGAAGCGCCACTGAAAGATCAGCGAGTCGGTCAGCGGTCGACCCGAGGCGTCCGCCTTGTGCTTGATCCCCACGATGAAATTGCTCAGATCAAAGACGATGTACTTGCCCCGGAATTGATCGATGCCCGACGGAATGTGCCGGTGATGACCCAGCACCAGGTCCGCGCCCGCGACGATCGCCGCGCGCGCCGCCACGCGGTCGCTCGCGTAGTTCTTCGCCGTCCATTCGGGGGTATCGCACCAGTGAAACGTCGCAACGACCACGTCGCATTGCTTCTTGAGCAGCCGCACGCGCGTGCTCATGTCCTCCAGTTTCGTGGGCGTCTGCCAGCCCGCAAACCCGATCTTGATCGTCAGGCCGTCCTTCTTGACCGTGTAGATCGTGTCCGTCTTAAAGTCGGTCCACTGAACGCCCGCGCTCGTCAGGCTGCGCCGCGTCTCCTTGAGCCCGTTCCCGCCAAAGTCCAGCGTGTGGTTGTTCGCCAGATTGCAAACCTCCACCCCCGCGCCCTTGAGCATCCCCGCGTAAGACGGCAGCCCCCGGAACACGTGCGGCTTTTTCGGGTTGGTCTTGGTCGCCGTCGTCAGCGTGCCCTCCAGATTGACGATGGTGACGTCGTCTGCGCGAAACACGCTTTCGACGTTTTTGAACGGGTAGTCCGTTCCGTACTGCGCGATCAGCTGCGCAAACGTCGCCTCGGTCGAGCGCATGAGCGCGCTTTTGGCCACGGGATCGCCACCCAGGATCACGTCGCCCACCGCGGACAGCGTGACAGTGGTGCTCTTGCCGCGCACGCGCACCTTGCAACGGCTACTTCGCCCGTCCGCCGTCGCGACGATCGTGCTCGTGCCCACGCGCAGCCCGGTCACCACGCCTTCTTGCGTCACCGAGACCACCTCGGGGTTCGTCGAGCGAAACGATACCGCGCGATTGGTCGCGTTCGCGGGCAGCACCATGGGTCCTTTTAGGGCCTCGCTCTCTTCGTTCACGTCCAGCACGAGGGCGCTCTTTGAAAGCGTCACCTTCTGAACGCGCACCGCCTTGACCGTTATGCGCCGCAGCGCAAAACGGCCGCTCTCGGCATGGGTCGCCTTGATGGTCGCGACGCCCGGCTTGAGCGCCGTAACCCGCCCCGTTTCGTCCACCGACACCACGTCCGCGCCCGCGGCCACGGACCAGAGGACGGGCGCGTCCTTGTCTGCGGGGCGGATCTGCACGTTCAGCTGCAGGCTCGCGCCCGCTAGCATCCGCACGGTTTTGGGCAGTATGCGCACTTGCGTGACCAGCTTTGGCAGCGATCGGGTCACGTCGGGCGCGGTGCGTGGGCGCGCGCTTGCGGGCAAGGTGCCCAGCGTCAGCAGGAGCACCAATACAAGTACGGTCAGACGCATGGCTTTTTTCATCCGTGTTATACCTCCGGTTTTCTGGGAAAATAATCCTTCCATTTCAGTATAACGAAAAGTGCCGCGCCTGTCAACGCAGCGCGGCACAATAGCCATCATTTTACTAGGGAAGCGCTGAATAAATCCCGCACGCGCTGGCGGCTGCATTTCCGCCATCTCCGCCCTGCAAAATCCGGGGCGTAGCGCTGCTACGCCTTCGGCTTTTGCAAGACGAAGCTTGCGAAAATTCAGCTCACCATCACGCACGTTCTTTAATCAGCGATTCCTTAGGCTATTTACGCAAGCAAAACCACGCGCTACCAACCGCTTTTGGTTGGCAGCGCGTGGTTTTTTAGGCCGCGATCGGCGGCATTCGCCCCGCGCGATTGCGCCCATGATCGGCGGCGCGGCATTCATTAGGCCAGCGCAATTGCGCCTGCGTACAGCAGCAGCTGAACTGCGCCCTCAACGCCGATTCTTCCGTGGCTGTAGGTCAATCCGCCCTGCAAATAGGCGGTAAACGGCGCGCGGATCGGCGCGTCGGCGGACAATTCAATCGAAGCGCCCGCGACAAACGTGCCTGCCGCCATGATGACCGGATCTCGATAGCCGGGCATTTCCCACGGCTCGGGCGTGGCCTCGCTGTCGACCGGCGAGCAGGCTTGAATCGCCTGCACGAACGCGATCAGCTTTTCGGCATCGCCAAAGCAAATTGCCTCGATGATGTCGCTGCGCGGCGCGTCGTAGGCGGGGCTCACGGCAAAGCCCAACTTTTGAAACGCGCGGGCCGCGAGCACGCCCGTCTTAATCGCCTGCATGACCACGTGCGGCGCCTCGAACAGCCCTTGATAAAACGGCTGATAGCTGGCGGCATACGAGCCAACTTCCGCGCCGATGCCCGGGCTTGTCAGGCGATAGCTGACCAGCTCGACCGCCTCGCGCGTTCCGGCGATATATCCGCCGGTCGGCGCAATGCCGCCGCCGATGTTCTTAATCAGCGATCCCGCGATCAAATCCGCGCCCATGTCGCACGGCTCCACCACGTCGGTAAATTCGCCGTAGCAGTTGTCCACCATGACGAGCGCGCGGCTGGATTTTGCGTGGATCGCCTTGACCGCCTCGCCAATCTGCCCCGTCGTCAGCGCCGAGCGCCAATCGTAGCCGCGCGAGCGCTGAATGAGCACCAGCCGCACCGCGTCGTCTAGGTTATCGACGACCGATTGAATGTCAATCTGGCCATCCTCTGTCAATTCCACCTGACGATAGCCGATGCCGTATTCCTTGAGCGAGCCCTGCCCCGCGTCCCCGCCAAGGCCGATGACCTGCTCCATCGTGTCGTAGGGTTTGCCCGCCGCTGAAAGCAGCACGTCGCCGGGGCGCAATACGCCAAACAGGCACAGCGCCAACGCATGGGTTCCGGAGGCGATTTGCGGCCGAACCAGCGCGGTTTCGGCGCCCAGCACCTCGGCAAACATGCTCGACAGGGTGTCCCGGCCGATGTCGTCGTAGCCGTAGCCGGTGGTCTGCGCAAAATGTCGCGCGCTGACGCGGTGATGTTGAAAGGCCTTCAGGACTTTGCGGGTGTTTTTTCGTTCGATGACGTCAAGCGCTTCAAAGACCTGCGCGCAATCCTTTTCGCAGGCGTCCAGGAAGGCCATTGTCTGATCGCTTATTTCGGGCAACTGAATTTGCATGCTTCTTCCCTCTTCTTCCAAATCATTTGAATTTCTTCCACAATTTTATCGACGCTTTGTTCGCAGGCGTCAAGCCAATGCGTGCGCGAATCGCCTCGGAACCAGGTCAGTTGCCGCTTCGCGTACCGGCGCGTGCTCTGCTTGATGCGATTTACCGCCATTTCGAGCGGCTCCTCCCCTGCCAAATGCGCGAGCAACTCCTTGTAGCCGATCGCCTGCATGGCGGTCGCGTCGCGAGGAACGCCCGACGCGCGCAGAAAACGCACCTCGTCCAGAAGACCCGCCGCCATCATCTCGTCCACGCGCGCGTCGATGCGGGCGTAAAGCGTTTCGCGCGGCCAATTGAGCGCAAACAGCAGGCCTTCGTAGTCGCCGGGCCGTCCCGCGTCCGCTTGAATGTGCTCGGTCAACGTCTTTCCGCTCAGAAAAAAGACCTCAAGGGCGCGAATGACGCGCCGCGTATCGTTCACATTCAAGCGCGCGGCCGCGGCCGAATCGATTGAAGCCAGCTTTTCGTGCAGCGCCTGCTTGTCAAGCTTCAGGAGCTCGGCCCGCAGCGCGTCGTCGCCCTTGACCGAAAACCCGCGCGGCTTGGTCAGCGCGTCAATGTACAGCCCGGTTCCGCCGCACAATATGGGGATATTGCCGCGCGCCTTGACCTGCGAAATCACCTTGAGCGCCATTTCGCGGTACTCCGGCGCGGACAGGTGATCCATTGCGGGATCGGATACGTTTAAAAGGTGATGTTGGACGCCCGCCATTTCTTCGATTGTCGGCGTCGCGGTGCCAATGTCCATGCCCCGATACAACTGCATCGAATCGCATGAGATGACTTCCCCGCCAATTTTCCGCGCCAGCGCGACCGCAACCGCGCTCTTGCCCGACGCCGTCGCGCCGCCAATGACCATCAGATTTTCCATGTTCCCCCTATTGCTGGCGCTTAAACATGCGCTCCAGTTCATTTTTGCTAAGGCTACGCACGACCGGCCTGCCGTGCGGGCAGGTGGCGGGCGCGTCGGTTGTGCGCATCGTCTCAATCAGCTGGATGATCTCGTCATGGGTCAACTTGTCGCCGCCCTTGACCGCGTGCTTGCACGACATTTGGATGATCTCGCTGCGCTTGCGCTCCACCGTCGCGTATTTTAGCTGATCCAGCCGATCCAGCAGCTTCAAAAACAGCGGACGCAAGTCGGCCTGCCCCAGCACAAACGGCACCGCGCGAACCGCCAATTCCCTTTCGCCAAATGCCTCGACGGCAAAACCGGCGCTCGTGAGCAAGTCCTGCGCGTCCTCAATCTGCGCCAATTCCTTGGGCGAAACCGGCACGATAAGCGGCGTGAGCAGCTGTTGCGACGCATTGCCCAAGGTCAGCATCTTGGAAAACTTTTCGTACAAAATGCGCTCATGCGCCGCGTGCTGGTCGATCAAGAGCAGCTTGTCTCCCGTCTCGAGGAGCAAATAGGTGTCAAAGGCCACGCCGATCAGGCGGTAGGACGGCGGATCGGGCGCCGGAGGCGCATCGGACGTGGGATGGCTTTGATAAGAGACCATAGTTTGTTCTTGCACATTATCACAGACTTCAGTCTGATTGGATGTACCATCAGAGACTTCAGTTTGTTTCAACAGCACTTCGGGCATTTTCTTCTGTTCTGTAAAACAGACTTCAGTCTTGTTGTTCGCCAAATTAGAGACCTCGGTTTGTTCTTGATCTTTGAAGCGCACAAACCCTGCCTCCATTTGAAAGCCATCCGGCAGGCGAATCGTCGGCTTTCGCGCATCAAAGGGTTGCTCTTGCAGGACAAATTCGCCCGCTGTCGCGGGGCTAAGCGGAGCGTCCAGCGCATCTGCCGGCAAGGCGAGCTGTTCTACCAGCTGCGGGCTGACCGTATCTGGACGGTAGAATCCGGTCGGTAATTCGGCTGTCTCGGCAGACTGCGCACGCTCTATATGCAGCGTGGCGCGCTTTATCGCGGGCGCTTCCGGCCTTGCCGCCGCGTCAAGATCCAAGAGTTTCTCCCCCGCAAACGCCTTGGCAAGGAGGATGTCGAGCGTCATGCGCATGCTGGGTTCGTCGCGAAAGCGCACCTCAAGCTTGTTGGGGTGCACGTTTACATCCACCACCTGGGGCGGAAGCGTGAGGTTGAGTATGCTGATCGGGTGCATCCCGATGGTCACGCGTCCCCTGCATGCGGTTTCGAGCGCCTGCGTCAGCAGTTGGCAGCGCACGACGCGGCCGTTGATGAAGAAGGATTGCTGCGAGCGGGTCGGCCGCGCGCAATCGCCATCCCCGATCAAGCCCTTGAGGGCGGTTCCGCCCTCCGCTTGATCGATCTGCGTCAGCTTTTCCGCCAGATCTTTTCCGTAGACCGCAAGCGCCGCGTGGCGCAGGTTTCCGTCGCCAAAGCTGTGAAAGAGGGTCTTTCCGCCGTTGATAAAGCGAACCGACACCGTCGGATTGCCCAAAAGCAGCTTTGTGACCGCGTCCGCGACCACGCCCGCCTCATACGCTGGTTTTTTGAGAAATGTCAGGCGCGCCGGCGTATTGTAAAACAATTCGCGCGCGACGATCGTCGTGCCTTCCGGGCAGCCGATTTCCTCTAGCGCGCCAAATTGCCCGCCTTCGACGCAGACTTTGACGCCCGTCTGCGCCCCGCGCACCCGCGTCGTGCAAGTGACCTTGGCCACCGAGGCAATGGAGGGCAGCGCTTCGCCGCGAAAACCCATCGTGCGAATGTCGCTCAATTGCTCCGCCGAGCGCAATTTGCTGGTCGCGTGGTTCTGAAACGCGAGGCGCACCTCTTCCGGGGCGATTCCGCAACCGTTGTCGGTCACGCGCAGGCTTTCAATGCCCCCGCCGCGTATCTCCACCGTGATCGCGGTCGCCCCCGCGTCCAGCGCGTTTTCAAACAGCTCCTTGATGACCGAGGCGGGTCGCTCAACCACCTCGCCCGCCGCAATGCGCCCGACCGTCCCCGCATCCAGAATTTTGATGCTCATCGTTTCTATCCCCTAAATCCTTCGCGCTTTTTCGTTTAACGTGTACAGCCGATTGAGCGCGTCGATCGGCGAAAGGCTCATCACGTCGATGGCGCGCAGTTCCTCGACCAGCTCCATCGCGCCAAAATCGGCAAGCCCCACCTGCTTATTACCCGAATTTTTGCGCTTGTCCAATATGCTCTGGCCGATGGATCCGCTCAATTCGCCGTTTACCTCAAGGCGCGCCATGATCTGCCGCGCGCGCGAAATCAGCGCGCTAGGCAGGCCTGCCAGCGACGCGACCGCCACGCCGAAACTGCGATCGGCGCCGCCGGGCACGATCTTGCGCAGGAAAATCACGTCTTCGCCCTGCTCCTTGGCCGTGATGCGGTAGTTGGATACGCCGTCCAAATGCCCTTCCAGTTCGGACAATTCATGGTAGTGCGTCGCAAACAGCGTGCGCGCGCGCGTCTTGCCCGCAATGTGCTCGACCGCCGCCCAGGCGATCGACAGCCCGTCAAATGTGCTCGTCCCGCGCCCGACCTCGTCCAAAATTAAAAGACTATGGTCTGTTGCATACTTTAAAATGGTGGCAAGCTCGGTCATCTCCACCATAAAAGTGGACTGCCCGCCGTACAGATCGTCCGATGCGCCGATGCGGGTGAAGATCCGGTCGGTAATGGGAATCTCCGCCGTGCGCGCCGGGACAAACGAACCCATGTGCGCCATCAGCACGATCAGCGCGACTTGCCGCATATAGGTGGACTTGCCCGCCATGTTGGGGCCGGTGATGATCATGACGCGACTTTGGTCTGTAATGATCGTATCGTTGGGGACAAATTGATCATGTCCCAGCGATTGCTCGACGACCGGGTGGCGTCCGTCCTTTATGTCGATCCGGCCCTCCGTATTGATTCTCGGGCGGACGTAATCGTTTTCAAGCGCCACCTGCGCCAGCGACAAAAGGGCGTCCAGCGTCTTGATGCCCTCGGCGATCGACTGAAGAACGGGCAATTTTTCCTTAAGCGTCTGCCGGACGCCTGTAAACAATTCATATTCCAAACGCATCGCTTGGTCGTCTGCGCCCAGCACCGTCTTTTCGATGTCCTTCAGCTCCTGCGTGACGAATCGCTCGCAATTGGCCAGCGTCTGCTTTCGGGCATAGCGATAGGGCACCATGTCGTAGGCGGACTTGGTGATCTCGATATAGTAGCCAAATACCCGATTAAAGCCAATTTTGAGGTTTTTAATGCCGGTTTGCTCGCGCTCCTGCCGCTCGAGGTCGGCAATCCAGCCCTTGCCATCCCGGGCCGCCGAGCGAAATTTGTCCAACTGCTCGTCAAAGCCCAGCCGAATCAGTCCGCCCTCCTTGATCGAAAGCGGCGCGTCCGGCGATATGGCGCGATCGAGCAGGTCGGTCAGACCATCTTGACTCACCAGCAGCGCGTTCACCTTGCGCAGCGCGACCGCGTCCATGTCGCCCATCGCTTGCTTGATGAACGGGACCGTCTTGAGCGAGCGCGCAAGCGCCAGACAATCGCGCGCGTTGATCGAGTCGTAGGCGATTTTAGAGAGCAGGCGCTCGATGTCGTACACGTCCTTTAACTGTTCCCGCAACGCCTGCGCCCCCATGAGATCGGTCGTGAACAGCGCAACCGCGTCCAGCCGCTCCTCGATCGCCGACACATCTTGAAGCGGGCGCTCCATCCAACTGCGCAACATTCGACTGCCCATCGCGGTGAGCGTCCGATCCAGCGTGTGCAAAAGAGACCCCTTTCTGTTTTTAAACAGACCGGAGTCCGTAAGTTCCAAGTTGCTTGAAGCGACCCGGTCGATCGTCATGTACTGTTTGGGCTCGAATTTTTTTAGCGTCAGGATGTGCCCCAGCGCGTTTTTCTGCGTGTCGCTTAGGTATTTCATCAGCGCGCCGGCGGCCTGAATGGGCAGATGCTCCTTGACGTCGAGCGCCGATACGCCGGACGCGCCAAAGTGCGCCTTGAGCTGCTCCAGCGCGGGCGCGTATTCGAACGACTCGGGCGCGCCCTCGGTCACGACGGGCAATATGCGCGCGCCGATCGTCGTAAGCTTAGCCGCGTCGTTGACCAGAATTTCTCGCGGAGAAACGCGCGCCAATTCATCCGAAAGGCGCTGCTTAATGCCCAAGATCCGATAGGCGCAAAATTCGCCGGTCGATACGTCGCAGAACGCCGCGCCTGCGTTGTCGCCCTTGAGGCACAGCGACACAAGGTAATGGGACTCGCGCTCGCTGAGCAGGTTCCCCTCGATGACGGTGCCCGGCGTGACAATTCGAATGACCTCGCGCTCCACCAGCCCCTTGGCCTCTGCGGGATCGGTCATCTGCTCGCAAATGGCCACTTTGTAGCCCTTTTCGATCAATTGCGTGATGTAATTGTCCGCCGCGTGATAGGGAACGCCGCACATCGGCGCGCGCTCACTCAAGCCGCAGTCCTTTCCGGTCAACGTGAGTTCCAGCTCGCGCGACACAAGCACCGCGTCGTCAAAGAACATCTCATAAAAATCGCCCAGCCGGAAAAACAGGATGCAGTCCTTGTTTTCCTCCTTGATACGCATATATTGCTGCATCATTGGCGATATGGCCATGTGTACCCCTCCATACCAATCTGGTTTCTGCCGGTTAATTCAGCGTGTGGCAGGCGCCTCCACAGGTTTCACAGTCGCCTTCGCACTCGTCGTCATCCGTCATGCCGCCGGCGATCATGTACTTGAGCACCTTGTTGACCTCTTCGATGAGGGTTGAAAACCCCTGTCGCGCCTCCGTAAGCTGCGTGATGTCGTCGATGGTCTGCAATTGCGCCTGATAGCCGTCCATGTCATCGGACAGTTTTTTGAGAACCACCGTGTCGGGGTTTTCGTCAATCAACATGTCCTGCACCTGACGCTTGCAGCCCAGGTATTTGCCCATGATCAGCGACGCCTGCTCGTTTCGAAGCGCCTTTGTCTCGGCCGCTCGCATCTGTTGGTAGGCGGCGCTTTGCATGAGCGCTTCGCCCAGTTCGCGGGTCTTTTGAAAAACGACGTCCATCTTATCGCTCCTCCTGTTCAGGCACGCGTTCGCCGCGCAGCGTATTGCGCCCTGCGGACGTAATCTTTACCTCAACGAATTTACCGATCAGGTCGGTATTTCCCGGGAAATTGACCATGAATCCGCGATCGGATTTTCCGCAGATGTTCTCTTCGTCGCGCGTGGACGGCGCTTCGACCAGCACGCGCTGGCGTGCGCCAATCTGCTCGGAAAGCACCTCGGCGGAAATGCGCTGCTGGGCTTCGATCAGGCGCTGAATGCGCGCGCTCTTTTCCTCGGCAGGCGTATTGTCCTCAAGCAGCGCCGCCTTGGTTCCGATTCTTGGCGAATAGATGAAGGTGAACGCGGCGTCAAAGCGCACTTTTTCCGCAAGCGACAGCGTCTCCTCAAACTCGGCCAGCGTCTCGCCCGGGAATCCCACGATGATATCGCTCGTGAGTCCCACGTCGGGGCGCGCCTTGCGCAGCTTTTCCGTGAGGGAAAGATATTTTTCGCGCGTATAGCGGCGGTTCATCAGCGACAAAATGCGATCGCTGCCCGACTGAACCGGCAGGTGCAATTGCCCGGTTAAGTGTTTAAGGCTTGCAAAGCAGTCGATCAATTCATCCGACAAGTCCTTGGGGTGCGAGGTCATGAAGCGGATGCGCGGGACGTTTAATCTGTCGAGCTTTCCAAGCAGCTCGGAAAACGCCGCGCCGCCGCCACCGTAGGAATTGACGTTTTGTCCAAGCAACATGATCTCCTGAACGCCGTCGTCCAACAGCTTTTTTGCCTCGTCCAATATGTCTTCCGGGGCGCGGGAGCGCTCCCGTCCGCGCACGTAGGGCACGATGCAGTAGGAGCAAAAGTTGTCGCAGCCGTACATGATGTTGATGTAGGCCATGAAGGGATTGACGCGCGCGACCGGAAGCCCCTCGGCGATGTTTCCGTCCGACGCAAGCACCTCAACCACCGGCTGCTTTTCGGTGATCGCGCGAAAGAGCAGCTCCGGAAACTTGTAGAGGTTGTGGGTTCCGAAGATCAGGTCGATGAATGGATATTGCGCCTTGAGCTTTTCGGCCATGCCCGCCTCCTGCATCATGCAGCCGCCCACGCAGATCATCAGCCGAGGCTTGAGCTTTTTCAGTTCTTTGAGCCATATCACGTTGCCCAGCGCGCGGTTTTCCGCGTTTTCGCGCACGCAACAGGTGTTGTACAGGATGAGATCCGCCTTTTCGCGGCTGACCGCGCGCGTATAGCCCATTTTTTCGAGCATGCCCGCAATCGTCTCCGAATCGCGCATGTTCATCTGGCAGCCGAGCGTCACGATATAATAGGTCTCCCTGCGGCAATTTGCCTTTTTGACCGAGCGCATGAAGGCGCGCTGCACCTCGAGCGCCTCATCCGATATGAGTGGGGTATTTTCTCTGTTTGACATAAAACTCACCTCGTTTGGGGCGGCAGCGGCCGCGTTTTGGGGGGAAGGTTGTTCATCAGCACGCCTTGCACGTCAAATTGACTGCGCTCGCACGCGGGATTGGGGTGCACGAAGGCGCGCACGCCGGCCGGCGCGCCAATCAGCATCAGCTGTCCGGCGACGGCGGGATGCGCGTCGATCATCCACGCGCCCTCCTGGGTCGCCAGCGCATTCAGCTTGTCCAGCGCCATGCGCGCGACCGTCTCGTCGGTCAGCACCATGCCGCTGCCCTGGCACATCGGGCAGGTCATCTTGAGGATGCGGTGCATCGGCTGATGCACCTTTTTGCGCGTCATTTCGACCAAGCCCAGCCCGGTGAGCCCCACCAGATTGGTCTTTGTCCGGTCGCGCTTGAGCTCCTTTTTCAGCAACTGCAACAGCGTCTCGCGCTGCGCTATTTCGTCCATGTCGATAAAATCGATCACGATGATGCCGCCAATGTCGCGCAGGCGCAATTGCCGCACGATCTCGACCACCGCTTCGCAGTTGATCTTAAATACCGTATCGGACAGCGAATGCTTTCCGACAAATTTTCCCGTGTTCACGTCGATCACCGTGAGCGCCTCGGCGTAATCGATCACCAAATAGCCGCCGCTGTCCAGCCATACGCGCCGCGACAAGCCGCGCTCCATCTGTGTATTTACGCGCTTTAAGTCAAATAGCGGAAGGTCCCCGGTGTAAAGTTCCACCTTCTCGGCAAGCGATTTTCGGAGCATGGCGGCGTTTTTGCGCGCGACTTCATGGGCGTCCTTTCCGTCAACCAACAGGCGCTTGACGTCGGGCAGCAACATGTCGCGCACCGAACGGTTGATCAGGCTCAAATCGCAGTGAAGCAGCGCCGGTGCGGTCGAGTGATCGCCGGTCAAGTGAATGGCCTCCCACAGCCGCGTCAAGTAGGCGATGTCGGTTTTCAGCGTCTCCTCGTCCGCGCCCTCGGCGGCGGTGCGCACAATCAGCCCCATGCCTTCGGGGCGAAGCGCTTCGCTGAGCGTGCGCAGGCGAAGCCGCTCCTGCTCTGACTCGATGCGGCGCGACACGCCCACATAACCGACCGTGGGCAGCAGCACCACCAAGCGCCCGGGCAGCGTGATATTGCCGGAAAGCCGGGGTCCTTTGGAGCCGCCCGGCTCCTTGACCACCTGCACCAGCACCTGCTGCCCCGCGCGAATCAGCTTTTTAATCGACATCTCCTTGAGCTGTTCGTTGAGCGCCTGCCCGTCGGGCCCCAGGCTTCGTATGTCCAGCTGAATGTCGCCCGCATACAAAAAGCCGTTTTTTTCCGCGCCGATGTCCACAAAGGCGGCCTGCATGCCGGGCAGCACGTTGACCACGCGCCCCATATAGATGTTGCCGACCAGCTTTTCCTGACCCGCCCGCTCAATATACAGTTCGCACAGGTCCCCGTCCTCCAAAAGCGCCAGCCGCGTCTGTCCCAGAAAGGACTCCATCAACAGTTCTTTTTCCATGAATTACCCTCGAAAAATCTATTTTTACGCCCGAAGCGCAAATTGCCTCGCTAGATTTACGCCGATAGCGCAAATTGCCGCATTGGATTTACGCTGAAAGCGCAAATAATCTCGCTGGATTTACGCCGGTAGCGCAAATAATCCCACGATTTCGCGCCCAAGTAAAGCGCAAATTGCCCGATCGCGCTATGCCTGAAGCGCAAATAAATCGACCGGAACGCCCGCGCCGTCAAGCGCCAAGAGCTGCGTGCGGTGAATGCGCACAAGTTCCGGAACCGCCACGCCCGCGCGCTCGGCAAGCACCCGAAGCAACAGGTCCGGCTTGAGCGTTCCCGCCTCCGTCAGCTGAAGCCGCGCGTCGATTACAATACCGTCTTCGGTCTGTTTTGATTCAAGGCAAACCGACATTGGTCTTATATTGGTGGGCTTTTCGCCTGATTTCGTCTTGCGCAGCGCGATGACCTCGGTTTGGGCGAGGTAATCCGCCATGGCTCCGGCGATCTGCGCGCTGCCTTCGCCGGTGAGCGCGATCTGATAGTCGGAAAAGGCCAGCCGCGCCATCAGCGCCGGAAAGCGGTCGTCCACCAAGCGCACCTGTTTAAGCGGCAGGTCCGGCGGGAGCGCCTTGCGCATCTGCGCCATGGCGTAATCCGCCTTGACGTCCTCCGCCATCTTGATGTCCATGAGCTCGCAATCGCTCGTCCAGCCCATGGCCAGGGCGGAGGCAAACGAGAGGAGCGGGTGGGGATTAAAGCCCTGCGAATAGGCAACCGGCAGGTCGGTTCGGCGAATGGCCATCTGCATGAAGCGCTGCAAATCGAGATGCGAAACGCACATGAGCCGCCGGGTCTTGCCAAACTGATAGATCGCTCTCATTTGCAGGCCCCCTCATATCGATTCATGCCGCAGCCTACGCATTTCTTGCGGCAGTCCTGTGTGATTTCTCCGCGCGTCGCCTTGTCCCACTCGGACAGCAGGAAGCTTTTGGTGACGCCTGCGTCCAAGTGATCCCACGGAAGGATTTCCGCAAGGTCGCGCGGGCGCGTCGCGTAAAAGAAAGGATCGACCCCGCTCTCGGAAAACGCCCGCATCCACAGGTCATAGCGGAAATGGTCGCTCCATCCGTCGAAGCGGCAGCCCAGTTCCCACGCGCGCAAAAGCGCCTTGCCGATCTTTCGGTCGCCGCGCGCAAATACCGCCTCGATAAAGCTCAGATCGGGCGCGTGATACTTAAAGTCCACGCCCTTGATCCGGCTGAGCTGCGCCTTGAGCCGCTGCTGGCGCGCCACGACCGTGTCGTAATCAATCTGTCCCACCCACTGAAACGGCGTAAACGGCTTGGGCACGAACACCGACGCGCTGACCGTGATCCGAAGGCCGGGCGCGCGCTTTTCCTTGGGCTGTTTAAAGTAGCAGGCTTGCACCTTGCGCGCAAGTTCGGCAATGCCGTCCACGTCCTCGTCGGTTTCCGTCGGAAGACCCAGCATAAAATACAATTTCACGGCCGACCAGCCCGATTCAAACGCGTCGGTCACCGAGCGGATCAGATCCTCCTCGTTGACCCCCTTGTTGATCACGTCGCGCAGGCGCTGCGTTCCCGCCTCGGGCGCGAGCGTCAGCGCGGTCTTGCGCACCTTTTGCGTCTCTTTGAGCGTATCCTTGACCAGCGAATCGATGCGCAACGACGGAAGCGATACCTTGACCCGCTTTCCGGCAAAGCGGGTGATCATCTCGTGCGCCAATTCAGGCAGGCACGAGTAGTCGCCGCTCGACAGGCTCATCAGCGATATTTCGTCATAGCCGGTGTTCTCAACCAGCTTGTCCGCAAGCTCGATCAGCTTTTCGATCTTGCGCTCGCGCACCGGCCGATAGATCATGCCCGCCTGGCAAAACCGGCAGCCGCGCGTGCAGCCGCGAAATATCTCCAGCATGATGCGGTTGTGCACCACTTCGCCGTAGGGAACGATCAATTTGTCCGGGAAAACCGCCGCCGTGAGGTCCTCGACCATCGCCTTGTAGACCACCTCCGGCGCGCCGGAATCGGCCTTGGGCTTGACGCTTTGAATGGCGCCATTAGCGCCGTATGAGACGTCGTACAGCGAAGGCACATAGACGCCCGGAATCTGCGAAGCCATCTTGAGATATTCTTCGCGCGCAAGGCCTAAGGCCTTCCACTTCTTATAGACGTCGATCGTGTCGTGGGTGGATTTTTCCCCATCGCCCAGCACCACGAGGTCGACAAAGGGCGCAAGCGGCTCGGGGTTGAAGGCGCAGGGCCCGCCGCAGATGACAAACGGCCCCTCGGTGCGCTCGGACTGCAAAAGCGGAAGCCCCGCAAGGTCGAGCGCCGAGAGGATGTTGGTATAGCACATCTCGTACTGGAGCGTGATCCCCAGCAGGTCAAATTCCGCAATCGGCGTTCGCGACTCCAGCGAAAAGAGCGGAACGCCCTCCGCGCGCATCAGCTCATCCATGTCGCTCCACGGCGAAAAGACCCGCTCACACCACGCGTCGGGTCGTTCGTTGATCGTATGATACAGGATCTTCATGCCCAAATGGGACATGCCGACCTCGTACACATCGGGGAACAAAAACGCGTAGCGCACATCCACCTGACTCGCGTCCTTCATAACCGCGCCATATTCGGCGCCCATGTAGCGCACCGGCTTACCCACCTGCATAAGCAGCTTGTCAATTCGATCCGATAGGTTCAACTTGTCAGCCTCCCATAAAGCGATCCCTCATTGGCGCGGAAATGAAAAAACCATTTCCCGGCAAGCACCACGATATATTGTGCTTAAAATCGGTCGCGCGAACAACATGTCGTGGTTTTGCAAGCGAATGCGGCCTTTTCCCCACTGCCATACAGATTCATTATATCATGCTTTCGTCAAGTGAACAAGCGTGCATACCGATCAAAGATTTAAATTTGTGTACGTCATCAAAAAAATAGAGCCTCGCGCACAGGCGAGGCTCCGTTAACCAGGACATTTTCAGCGTTACGCGGACGGCGCGCTGGGGCTTTTCTTAAACAGCCGACCGAGCATCACGAAGGACTCGGTGAGAACCGAGGTGACGCGTTCGCCCGTTGACATGCCGGCGTAGAAGTCGTTGGACGGAACCATGCGTCCGCCAAACTTCCGGTTTTCCATCTCCTGCCACAGCATCGCGACGCCAACCATGCCGATGCCGATGATATCGGTCAGGAGGCCCGGATCGACCAGCATGAGGCCGCCGGCCAGGAACAGGATGCGCTGGAGCAGATGCGCGTGGCGCGTGCAGTACCCTTCAAGCGCCGAGCCGATGCCGAACATGCCGACGAGCGCCGTGATCACGATGCGAATGACGTTGTACCACTGGGCGTTAATCAAGAGCATCTCCGGGTTATACACGAACATGTACGGAATCAGGAAGGCGGCAATGGCCAGCTTCACGGCGTTGAACCCGGTGCGCATGGGGCTCGATTTCGCGATCGCGGAACCGGCCATGGCAGCCAGCGCAACCGGCGGCGTGATGTCCGCCACGATGCCGAAGTAGAAGGTGAACATGTGCGCAACCAACACCATCGACGTGTCCGCCGCGCTCCAGCCCATGACGGCGACGACCGCGGGCGCCATGATGGTGGAGGTGATCAGGTAGTTGGCCGTCGTCGGGACGCCCATGCCCAAGATGATCGAGGCCATCATGGTGAGCACCAGCGTGAGCAGTTGCCTGCCGCCCGCCAGCTCGACCAAGCCGTTGCCCATCTTAAGACCCAGCCCCGTCAGCGTGATCATGCCGACGATGATGCCGGCCATGCCGCAGGCAACGGCCACGCCCAAGACGTTGCGCCCACCGCCTTCAAGCGACCTTAAGATGTCGATCCCGGTCTTTTTAAGGACCTCGCCCATCGTGCGACCCTCGCTCTTTTCCGCAGCGGACATGTTGGCCTTCTCCGCAGCGGTGAACTTCTTGATCGTCATAAAGGCGTGAATCCTTCGAACCATGCCGCAGCCCGCCGCCGCCGCAATGCCGATCAGCGCCGCGTAGATGGGCGTGTAGCCGGCGGTCAGGAAGCCGACGATGACGATCAGCGGAATGATCAGATATCCCTGAGAGAGGAATATCTTTTTAAATACCGGCATTTCAGACTTCGAAAGGCCGCGCAGGCCGAACTTGCGCGCCTCCAGCTCGACGATGATCCAGATGCCCGCAAAGTACAGAATGGCGGGAATGATGGCCGCCTTGGCCACTTCGCTGTAGCTTATGCCGACCGACTCCGCCATCAGGAAGGCCGCCGCGCCCATGACAGGCGGCATGATCTGCCCACCCGTCGAGGCCGCCGCCTCAACCGCGCCCGCAAACTCCGGCCGGTAGCCCATGCGCTTCATCATCGGAATGGTGAAAGAGCCGGTGCCCACGGTGTTGGCGACGGAGGAACCGGAGACGGTGCCCATGAGGGCGCTTGACAGAACCGAGACCTTGGCGGGACCGCCGCGCTTGTGCCCGGCAATGGAGTTGGACAGGTCGATAAAGAACTGCCCGACGTGCGTGGTCTCAAGGAACGCGCCAAAGAGCACAAATAGGAAGATAAAGGAGGCCGACGCGCCCAGCGGCGTGCCCATGATGCCCTCGGTCGTATAAACCAGATGGGTCACGATGCGCTTTAAACTAAAGCCTCGGTGCGCCAGGAAGCCGGGCATGTACTGCCCCGCAAAGGCGTAGATGATGAAGATGGTGGCGATAATCAGGATGGGCAAACCGACCACGCGCCGGCAGGTCTCCGCCAGCAGCAGGATCAGCAGGACGCCGACCGCCACGTCGACATTGGTGTATTTTCCGCTGCGCATCGCCAGCTCGACATGCTGAAGCGCTATGTACAGGCAGCATCCCATCGCGAGGATCGCCAGCACAATGTCTATCCACGAAAGCGAATTGACGTGCTTTTGCTTCATGCTCGCGGGATACAAAAGGAACGCCAGCAGCATGACAAAGCCCAAATGAAGCGGGCGCAGCTGGGTGGCGGGAATATTCGCGGTGAAGGCAGCGTAAAGCTGCATGAGCGAGAACAGAATGCAGATCACGGTAACGATTTTGCCGATCAGCTTCCACTTGGGGCTGGTCACAAAGGAGCGGGTCGCCGATTCATGGTCGTACTTGGCCATGATGGCGTTGATCTCCGCCTGATCCACTTGCTCTACCTTCGGCGCGCTGTCAAGCGGCGCAGATGGATTGCCCAACGTATCGTGCTGTTTATCTTTACTCAATGTGGCACCTCCATTTGATTTCTTTCAAGATAGACCATGAGTCCGCAGACAAGCCCAGAACGGTGCCCGGCTGCGCAAGCACATTGTAGTGAACCAAATCACCATCTTCTCCGATGCGCAACCTGTGATCCGCAATGCGGCCCACATATGTCCACTGGGTGTCTAAGGCGATGTCATAACCGGAAATCTCATAATAGCCGTCATGAGTCTTGAATGTCTGCCCGCGGCACGGTTCGGGGATCCCCGCGCCGTATTGGCGGAACCGGGACGAGCAAAGGACGATTTGACCGCCCACCGGCTCGTAGCCATCCTCAACCAGTCCTTTGTTGACCGAATGGGTGTACAAAATCCATACCTTCTCGCCCTTGGGTACGTAGGACTGGAAGAGCATTGTCCCTTCCCGTGTACGCAGGGTGACGCGCTGCCCGAAGGGACAGCACGTCACGACGACAAGCACGATCAATATGGATAGCGCGATGAGCGGCGTCTTATAGCGCCGCATGAGGATTACTTAATGCCTTTTTCGGCGAAGTAGCGCGCGGCGCCCGGATGCACGGGGACCGAAATGCCCAGAAGCGCGTCTTCGATCTTGATCTCTTTGCCCTTGGCATGGGAGATGTCGCCGGTCTTTTCATAGAGCGTCTTGGTGATGTTGTAGACCAATTCCTCGTCCAAGTCGTTCTTGGCGATCAGGATCGCGCGGATGGCCACGGTGGTCACGTCGGCTTCCTGGCTGGGGTAGGTGCCCGCCGGGATGATTACCTGCGCATAGAAGGGATAGGCGGCGATCAGCGCGTCCACGGTGGCCTGATCAAGGCTGACGACTTCGACGCTGCTGGTGGCGCCCAATTCCTGAATGGCGGCGTTGGGAATGCCGGCGGTGATGAACGCCGCGTCGATCTGGCGGTTCTTGATCGCGTCAGAGGACTCGGCAAAGGACAGGTACTGCGCGTCGATGTCTTCGATGGTCAGACCCGCGACCTCGAGATACTGGACGGCGTTAAAGAAGACGCCGGAGCCCGCCGCGCCAATGGAGACGCGCTTGCCCTTGAGGTCCGCCAGCGTCTTGATGCCGGAATCTTTGTGCACAACCAGCTGCACAAACTCGGGATACATCGAGGCGACGGCCGAGAAGGTCTGAATCTGCTCGCCCTCAAAGGCGTTGGTGCCGTTGTATGCGTAATCGGCCACGTCGTTTTGCACGATGCCCAGTTCGGCGTCGCCCGCGTTGACCAAGCGGATATTCTCAGCGGAGGCACCGGTTGAAGGGGCGTTTACTTCGAGGCCTTCGATGTTCTTGCCAAACAGGTTGGCCAGTTCTCCGCCCAGCGCATAGTACGTGCCGGAAGTTCCGCCGGTTGCGATGTAGAGGTACTGGGCCGCAGACGCCGGGATCGCTGCAAGCAGCATCAGGGTCAGGACGAGCGCAAGAATTTTCTTCATGGGTTGTTCCTCCTTCAAATAATTAGAATGACCCAAGGGACACCAGAGCAATGGCCAGAATGTATTGTTGTGAGGCTATTATAGCACGAAAAGAAAGGGATTTCACTTAATTTTCCTTCGATTGTGTGTTAAATGTAAAAATCTCGCTTTTAGAAGCACTTTCTTGCGTATTTCCGGCGTCTCGCGCTTGCAATAACGCCACAAATGGTATATGATAGCAACTGGAATGATGGATCACAGTACGCTATATTGCGTTATCACAAGTGTGCGCGGGACGAAAACCTCGCGTCGAATCACGGAAGGAGCGTACCCCATGCGGGAAATTCAAGCGCAAACGATTACGGATACGTTGAAGGACCTGATCTTGACCGCAAGCTACGAGATCGGGCGCGATGTGGAGGCGGCGGTCGCCAAGGCCATTGAGAACGAGCCTTCGCCCACGGGGCGTGCGGTGCTCGAGCAATTGATGGAGAACTACCAGATTGCGCGCGAGGAGCGCATCGCGATCTGTCAGGACACCGGCATGTGCATCGTCTTTATCGACATCGGTCAGGACGTACACATTGCGGGCGGCGATTTGACCGAGGCGATCAATTTGGCGGTGCACACCGCCTACCTGAACGGCTACCTGCGCAAAAGCGTCGTGCGCGATCCGCTGTACGAGCGCGTCAACACCAAGGACAACACGCCCGCGATCATCCATACGCGCATCGTGCCGGGCGACAAGATCGACCTGACCGTCTCCCCCAAGGGCTTTGGCTCCGAGAACATGTCGCGCATCAAGATGCTGGTGCCGGCGGACGGCGAAAAGGGCGTAACCGACTTTATCGTAAACACCGTCAAGGAGGCCGGCCCCAATCCCTGCCCGCCCGTGATCGTGGGCGTGGGCATCGGCGGATCCATGGAAGTGGCCGCGCTGATGGCCAAGCGGATGACGGCGCGCGCGCTCAATGAGCCCAATCCCGATCCGCGCTATGCAGCCCTCGAGGACAAGCTCCTGACCATGATCAACCAGACGGGCGTCGGCCCTGCCGGCATCGGCGGACGCACGACCGCGCTCAAGGTCAACATTGCGGTGCACCCCACCCATATCGCGGGGCTCCCGGTCGCCGTCAACATGTGCTGCCACGCGGCGCGCCATGCGCACGCGGTCATATAAGGGAAAGGAGACAAAAGAGCATGGATGCAATCAGGGTAACGCTTCCGCTTGACAAGGCGCAGCTGGCGCTTCTTCACGCGGGGGATTCGGTTCTGCTGACCGGATCAATGTACACCGCCCGCGACGCGGCGCACAAGCGCCTTGTCGACTGCTTAAATGAAGGCCGGCCGCTTCCGTTTGATCCGGTCAACCAATTGATCTACTACGTCGGCCCCGCGCCGGCCTCCCCCGGCCACGCGGTGGGTTCCGCAGGCCCCACCACAAGCTACCGCATGGACGCCTATACGCCCCGGATGCTCGAAGCGGGTCTGCTCGGCATGATGGGCAAGGGCAAGCGCAACCCCGCCGTCATTGAGTCTATGGTCAAACACGGCGCGGTATACTTCGGCGCGGTGGGTGGCGCGGCGGCGTTGATCTCGCGCCGCATCACGCACAGCGAGGTCATCGCCTACGACGACCTGGGCGCGGAGGCCATTCACAAGTTCGACGTGGTCGATTTCCCGGCCATCGTGCTGATTGACAGCCGTGGAAACAACCTGTACGAAATCGGCCCCGCACAGTATCGGGCAGATTGACCGGGGCGCTTAGCCAACTTCCTTGAAGCGCCTTTCGTCACCTGTCAGGCACGCGCGCCGTTTCCTTAGGGAAGCGAAAAATCTTCGCGTCTACCCCCAATCTTAGGCGCCATAGACTACTGGGAGGTTCTCATGCTGATTGCAATTGACCGAAATAGCGACCGTCCCCTGTACGAACAGCTGTCGGACGCCATCCGCACCCTTGTGGAAAACGGCGAATTGCATCCCGGCGACCGCTTGCCCACCGTGCGCGCGCTGCTCAGCCAGACAGGGTTGTCGGACGGCACCATTCGCCACGCCTATGAGTTGCTTGCGCGCGAGGGCGTCATTGCGCTGATTCAGGGAAAGGGCACGTTCGTGCTGGGCGAGGATGCCCCGGTGCAGAAGTTCAGCCGCGAGGCGCGCGCGATGGAGGCCATCGACCAGATGATCGGGACGCTCACCGACCTTGGCTTTACCGCGCGAGAAATTCAGCTATTTCTGAACATCAAGCTCACCCACCGCGAGGAGGATCGCCCCGCGATTTCCGTTTCGGTGGTGGATTGCAACAGCGAGGCGCTCAACGAGGCGGCGCTGCAACTGTCGGACATCCCGGACATCGAGCTGACCGAATACCTGCTGGAGGACGTGCGGCGCTCGCCGGTCGAACTGCTCAGCGGCGTATCGCTCGTGATTACGACCCAGACGCACTACCACGAACTGCGCGCGCTGCTGGGCGAGCGGGCGGATGTGGTGTTGCGCGTCGCGCTCGCGCCCAGCGAAGAGACGGTGAGCGAGGTGGCGCATCTGGGATCGGACATCGACGTGGGCATCTACTGCCGCACGGAGCGCTTTGCCGAAATCGTCGAGGGGGGGCTTCGCCGCATGATGCACGCCCGATCCATTTTGGTGCTGAAAAAAGGCGACACCATGCCGCTGTGCGAATTTTTGCGCGGCAAAAAGGCGCTGTGCGTCTCCCCTGACTACTTGGCCTATGCGGGTTCCGACGAACAGCTCGCGCTGCGCCGGTTCGTCTTGGACGGCGGCAAGGTCATTTCCTACCATCACCAACTGGATCAAGGCTCGCGCGTTGCGGTCGAGGATCGATTGCGGCTGCTCAGCGAGCGCGAGTAACGCGCGCATGGTTTGCGCGCCGCCCCGGCAGGCCGATGGCGGCCGCGCAACGCGCAAAAACCTTTATTTTGGCGCAATACGTCCAAAATTTTTCCTGCTCCATTGACAAATGGTGTCATTCATTCTATTATATTGTTATATCATATCAGACTGAGACTGCGGAGGCGAATTACTATGGAACAAAGAACCTTGGTACTTGGGGTCATTGGCGCCGATGTACACGCGGTGGGCAACCAGATTTTAAAGTATGCCTTTACCCAGGCCGGCTTTAACGTTGTCAACCTAGGCGTCATGGTGTCACAGGAGGAGTTCATTGAGGCGGCGGTGGAGTCCGCCGCGAAGGCGATCGTCGTTTCGAGCCTGTACGGGCACGGCGAGTTGGACTGCAGAGGGCTGCGCGAGAAGTGCGACGAGGCGGGTCTTTCGGAAATTCTGCTCTACGTCGGCGGCAACATCGTCGTAGGCAAGCAGCCGGTGGAAGAAGTGCGCAAGCGCTTCATGGACATGGGCTTTAACCGCGTATTTGGGCCGGGAACCGCGCCCGAGACGACGATCGAGGCCCTGAACGAAGACTTCGCCGCGCTGGAAGCCGGGGAGAAAGCGTAAGAAGCTATGCATTCGATTCTGCTCATTGACTTTGGGTCCACCTACACCAAGGCGACGCTGGTGGACGCCGATGCCGGCACGATCCTTGGCACGACCCAAAGCTACACAACCGTCGAAGAAGACGTCTCGGTAGGCCTGCACAAGGCGCTTGACCTCTTGAGCGCACAGACCGGCATCACCGACTACGACGAGCGGTACGCCTGCTCGTCGGCGGCCGGCGGCCTTCGGATGATCGCGTGCGGCCTCGTGCCCGCGCTGACCGCCGAGGGAGCCAAGCGCGCGGCGCTGGGCGCGGGCGCCAAGGTGATCAAGACCTATGCCTACGACCTGACGCAAGCGGACATAGACGAAATCGACCGATTGAAGCCCGACATCTTCCTGCTAAGCGGCGGAACCGACGGCGGAAACCGAGCCTGCGTCACCCACAACGCCCAGATGCTTGCCAAGGCAACGACCGACTTCCCGATCGTGCTGGCGTGCAACCGCTCCGCAACCGACGCGTGCAAGGCGGTTCTTGCATCGGCAGGGCGCGAGGTGCTCGTCACCGAAAACGTCATGCCCGAATTTGGCCGGCTGAACATCGAGCCTTGCCAAGGCGTGATCCGCGAGGTATTTTTGCGCAGGATCATTTCGGCCAAGGGCTTGTCCTCCGAAACCCTGCTGATCGGCGGCATTTTGATGCCGACGCCGGCGGCGGTGCTGACGGCGCTGACGCTGCTCAGCGAGACGATGGGCGAACTGATGGCGGTGGACTTGGGCGGCGCGACGACCGATGTGTACTCGATCACGGACGGTCTCCCCTCCCGCGCGGGCACGGTGCTTCGGGGACTTCCCGAACCGTACGCCAAGCGCACCGTCGAAGGCGATATCGGGATGCGCTACTCTGCGCAAGGCGTCGTCGAGGCGGCGGGGCTGGCGGCGGTCTGCGCGATATCGGGCACGTCCGAGGAAGCGGTGACCCAGTGGATCGCGCACATTCGGCGCGAACCCGGCATCCTCTCCACAACGCCTATCGAAGACCAGATCGACTTTGCGCTGGCCAGTCTCGCCATTGAGATCGGCCTTGTGCGCCACGCGGGCACGATTGAGCAGGTCTATACGCCGATGGGGGTCGCCTATCAGCAGACCGGCAAGGATCTGACGCGCGTCACGCGGCTGCTCTTGACCGGCGGCGCGCTGATTCACACGGGCCGTGCCGGCGAAATGGCGGCGCGCGCCATGTCAACGGAGCGCTATCCCGACTCGCTGATGCCGCGCACCGCGAAATTGTCGGTCGATACGCGCTACATTCTCTCCGCAATGGGCCTCTTAAGCCAAAATCACCGGGAATTGGCCCGGCAATTGATGATAAAGGAGTTTAACGCATATGGAGATCCGCAATAAAAAGATCCCAATGGACGAGTTTAACAAGCTGCGTCAAACTGTGCTCAGCCAGTGGCCGACCGGAAAAGACGTGGATCTTGAGGAGGCATTTGCCTATCAGCGCGCCATCCCGGAAGAGAAGCGCTTTGCCGAGAAACTTTCCAAGGCACACAAGGAAGGCCGCACGCTGATTCAGCCGCGCGCGGGCGTTCCGCTGATTGACGCCCACATCAAGCTCCTCAACTATCTGGAGGACAACGGCGGCGCGGACTTGCTGCCCACGACCATCGACTCCTATACCCGCCTCAACCGCTACGAAGAGGCGGAGTTGGGCATTCGCGAGAGCGTTCGTCTGGACAAGGCGATGCTCAACGGCTTCCCTGCCGTCAACCACGGCGTGGCGGGCTGCCGCAAGGTGACCGAGGCCACGCGCATGCCGGTTCAGGTGCGCCACGGCACGCCCGACGCGCGGCTGCTGACCGAGATCGCGCTGGCGGGCGGCTTCACCAGCTACGAAGGCGGCGGCATTTCCTACAACATCCCCTACGCCAAGAGCGTATCCCTTGAAAAGACGCTGACCGACTGGATGTACTGCGACCGCTTGGTCGGCCTGTACGGCGAGAATGGCATCACGATCAACCGCGAGCCGTACGGCCCGCTGACCGGAACGCTGGTTCCCCCGTGCATCTCGCACGCGGTGGCGATCATCGAGGCGCTTGTCGCGGCCGAGCAGGGCGTCAAGAACATTACGGTGGGCTATGGCCAGTTGGGCAACCTCATTCAGGACGTCGCGGCGATCCGCACGCTGGAGACTTTGACCAACGAATACCTCAAAAAGTGCGGCTATGACGACATCGAAGTCACGACCGTTCTCCACCAGTGGATGGGCGGCTTCCCGCAGGACGAGGCCAAGGCATTTGGCGTCATCGGCTGGGGCAGCGCCGTGGCGGCGCTCTCGCACGCCACCAAGGTCATCGTGAAGACCCCCCACGAGGCGATGGGCGTTCCGACGATGGAAGCCAACGCGCAGGGCCTTCGCTGCACCAAGCAGATCATCTCGATGCTTTCCGACCAGTCGATCCCGACCGAGGGCACCATGACGGAAGAGATGGACATCATCTTGGAAGAGACGCGCGCGATCGTGGACAAGTGCTTCGAGCTGGGCGCGGGCGACATTGCGGTGGGTTCGGTGCGCGCATTCCAGGCGGGCGTGCTCGACGTTCCGTTTGCCCCCAGCCGCTTTAACGCGGGCAAGATGCTTCCGGCGCGCGACAACGACGGCGCGGTTCGGCTGCTTGAGACGGCAGGCCTTCCGTTCAACGATCGGCTCAAGGCGTGGAACCGCGACAAGATCGCGCAGCGCGCCAAGTCGGAAAAGCGCGACGTATCCTTCCAGATGGTCATCGACGACATCTACGCAATTTCCAAGGGCCGCTTGGTCGGCCGTCCCCGCTAAGATAGCTCGATAAAGACAAGCAACTTGATAGGAGGCATTATCTTATGAAAATTGTCAATGTGATTTGCTCCAAGGGCCGCACCGGTTTCTACTTTGACGACCAGCGCGCGATCAAGAACGGTGCGCATTCGGACGGCGCGACCTACGTCGGCGAGCCGGTAACCCCGGGCTTCCACTCGGTTCGTCAGGCCGGCGAGGCGATCAGCGTGATGCTGGTGCTCGAAGACGGCCAGATCGCCTATGGCGACTGCGCGGCGGTTCAGTACTCCGGCGCAGGCGGACGCGACCCGCTGTTCTTGGCCGAGGATTTCATCCCGGTCATCGATCAGTACATCAAGCCCTATCTGGTTGGCCGCGAGGCGGATTCCTTCCGCGAGCTGGCCGCGGGCGTTGAGGCGATCGAAGTGGACGGCAAGCGCCTGCACACGGCCATCCGCTACGGCATTACGCAAGCGATTCTGGACGCCGTGGCGCGCGCAAAGCACGAGCTGATGTGCGAAGTGGTCGCCGAGGAATACGGCACCACCGTCTCTGATAAGCTGATCCCGGTCTTCATGCAGTCGGGCGACTCGCGCTACGACAACGCCGACAAGATGATCATGAAGGGCGCCGACGTCATGCCGCACGCGCTGATCAACCATGTCGAGACAAAGCTTGGCAAAAACGGCGAAAAGCTCAAAGAGTACGTCGAGTGGCTGCGCGACCGCATCATCAAGCTGCGCGCGAGCGAGGATTACAATCCGATCCTGCACATCGACGTCTATGGCACCATCGGCGCGGCGTTTGGCTGCAACAACTACGACAAGATGGCCGAGTACCTAAAGGAGCTGGAGACGGCCGCCAAGCCGTTCCACCTGCGCATCGAAGGCCCCATGGACTGTGAAGGCCGCGAGCCCCAGATGGAAGCGCTGCGCGATCTGCGCAAGGTGCTTGACGAGCGCGGAATCGACGTAGAACTGGTTGCCGACGAGTGGTGCAACACGCTCGAAGACATCAAGTACTTCGCCGACAACAAGGCCGGCCACATGGCGCAGATCAAGACGCCCGACCTCGGCGGCATCAACAACACCATCGAAGCGGTCATCTACTGCAAGGCGCACGGCATGGGCGCATACCAGGGGGGCACCTGCAACGAAACCGACCGCTCCGCGCAGGTGTGCGTGCACGCCGCGATGGCGACCCAGCCGGTTCAGATCCTTGCCAAGCCCGGCATGGGCGTAGACGAGGGCTTCATGATCGTCTACAACGAGATGGAGCGCATCCTAGCCATCCGCGCCGCGCGCAAGTAAGTCCACATTTATCCGATAAAAGGGGCTGTGACACTAAGCCGAAAGAAAAACCGAGCCGCGAGCTTGCGAAAGCAAGACAAGCGGCTCGGTTTCT
>JAVXNW010000020.1:0-28789 GCA_036645575.1 Clostridia bacterium
GACACCACCACCGGAGGAGTCACCATCACCGGCACGGTGGCGGGCAACGTGGCGACTGTGACTGGGGATAATGGGGCGGGCGCGGGCGGCGTATATGTGAGCCCAACCGGCACAGTCGCCATCACCGGCACGGTGTCGGGCAACGTGGCGACTAAGACTAAGACTGGGTATAATGGGGCGGGCGCGGGCGGCGTATATGTGAGCCCAACCGGAGAAGTCACCATCACCGGGTCGGTCAAGGACAACGCGTGCGCGCTGTCCACGGGCGCGGGCGGCGTATATGCTGCGAATAAAAGCAGCATAATCAACATTGCGGGCGACGTGAACATCACCGGCAATACGAAGAGCGCTAGCCCCAGCAACCTGCGCGGGAAGGCGAAAGCGACGGCTGCGATCACCGGGTCGGTCGGTTTTAGCATGTTTTCGGAGACGGATCCGCTGATCTTGACGTATGATGCGGGCGTGATTACGAAGGAAAATTTCGATCCCCTAAAGCTGTTTGCCGACAATTCCCCTCGATTCGCCATTGCGTGGACGGAGACGGCGCTATCGCTGAACCTTGCGCAGGGCGGCGCGATTGTTACGGGGATCCCCATCCTGGATGGCATACGTTATTTCTCCGTCGATAAAGCATGGACGGCAGCCAAAACGGCGCTGGGCGATGATAAGACTAAGCCCTTCACCATTCAGTTGGGGGAGAACGCCGCGTATGGTTCGTCGTCATTGGGCTTGCCCCTGATGACCATCGACTTGAACAACTTTACGTTGGTGTTATCTGTGAGAGGGGGATGTACGCTGCAGGGAACAGTCATTGGGCCGGGCACAATCAGCGGCGTCAAGGCGGCAACCTCTTCCGCCTCTTTTGGCGAAAACGTGGGGGTTACGTGCTCTGACACTCCGAAATGGAAGATTTGGGTAACGTCTACGGACGGATCAAAGCGCTACTATCTGAATCAACCCGCTGCCTTTCAGGGTGCGAAATCCGGCGAGACGATTGAAATTCAGCCGTTTGATGGCGGGGCGGGGAACCTGTCGATTGATACCACAAAGCCTGTTCCCGAAGGCGTAACGCTGAATATCCCTGCGGGTAAGACGCTTACGCTCGCCAATGCTGCCACTGTGAATGGAACGATATCCGGCGCGGGCACGCTTGATTTGTCCACGTACACGCTGGACTTGGGAGCCACGGGTCAGTTGGGCGCGGGGCTTCCCATCACGGCTGCCTCGACATCCGGCAGCAAGGGCTGCGTCAAGGTGGCTACGGGCAATGCAAATGCGCTTCCGCTGCCGCTCTCCCGCACCGGCACGGACGGCAGTAAATACTATTTCACCTCGCTCGCGTGTGCCAAGAACCTAAACGTAAGGGGTCTTGACAAAATTACGCTGGAGAAAGACTACACCCTAGGCGATGGCGACGCGACGCTGTGCGAATGGAGCGCCTCGAACAAGCCTGCAGCATGGACGATGGGTCTCGATCTGAACGGCCATACGCTGACTATCCCTGCCGCGATTGGCGGCAAGATGCCCTTCTTCCTGTACATGGAGGGCGCGAGCGCCACGGTCGATTTGAGCAAAGCAAACAGCAAGATTGTCAACGGGGGCGTGCTGCGTGCGGAAAAGTATGTGGGCGTAGCGGCGGATAAATTAGGCGGCGCCGGCTTATATGGCGAAGACATAAGTGGCGGTGGCGATCTCCTTCGGAGTGCACGCCTGAACGCCACGGCCGAAATCCATTCCAGCAACGCAAATGGCACCCGGTTCTTCGCCAATACGCCCAAGGGCGCGTTCGATGCGCTGACCGCGCAAAAGAGCCTGGAGGGGACGTCATCCTATACTACCACCCTCAAACTGCTGCAGGGCATGGACTTGCCCGAGGGCGTAACGCTTGCGACCGCGTACACCTTGAACCTGAATGGGAAAACGCTGACCATCCCGGAGACTAGGACGTATACGAACACCGCCTCGACGACGCTCGAGGATACCACCGGCGGCGCGCTTGTGATAAACGGGGGGTATTGTGGTGCGCTTACTGTCAGTGGCGGCACGGTCACTGGCACGGGTTGGACAGACAGAGCGATTCCGGGCGTTTCGTATGCAGCCCAAACGACCTCGAATTATTATTTCTTGTCAGCGGAAGCGGTCGCGCCGTGGGTCAATAAACTGTTGACACAAACAACGGTTGACTTAACCCTTAAAGCGTCGGTCACGCTGACCGAACCGATTGTAGTTCCCAGCGGTGTGACCTTTACGCTGAGTGGCGGAAACTTCGCCCTCACAGCGTCGCCGGGCAAAACGGCCATTCAGGTAGTGGGAAGCCTGAAGCTAGGCACCGTGGTTAAAGGAGACGGCAACGGCTCGAAGGCCATAGACTGCAGTGGGGCGGTTGCCTTGCCCGTAGAAGGCGGGACGTATGCGGAGACCATGGACATCTGGCTGGGGAAAGGGGGCTGGGTGGACGCATCGGCTAAAGCGCCGGAAGGCAGTCCTGAATTTCTTGCCACACTGCACTTAAACGACCAAGCCGAATACAGTACCCTCAAGCGGAAGGTGCTGTATATCAGCACCAATGCGGGCATAGCAGCGAAATTCAAGATGGAACACAAGCAGTTTTCGATTGTTGTGGAGGGTGTGGATGCCTACATCGAAAAAACCGGCACGGAATCGGCGACGATTACAGCGGTTACCGATACGAATGTCATCACGCAGGTCTATGCGGGGCAATCCATCGACGTGAGCAAGCTGTTTACCTTTGCCCCCATCTACGCGTCCGGCAGCGCGACGTATACAATCGGTGCGGGCACCGGCACGGGGACGCTCGCCGACGGCCAATTGACCGTGACCAAGGCGGGCACGTTTCCCATCACCGCCAAGATTGGCGATGCAACCAAATTTACAGAAGTCGCTCCCGCAACCAACACCCTGACGGTCAATAAGGGCGCGCAGAGTGCGCCCGCCGCGCCGACGGTGGCGGAGAACGGACGCACCGACACGAGCATCACGCTTGCGTCCATAACGGGTCGGCAATATTCGAAGGATGGCACAACATGGCAGGATGAGGCCACGTTTAGCGGATTGACCGCCGCAACGCCCTACACCTTCTGCGCGCGGCTCAAGGAAACCGACCTGTACGCGGCTTCCCCCGCGAGCGCCGGCACGGCGATCGCCACGCTGTCGCCCACCCCCCAAGTGGGCGAGGGGTATACGATCCTGTATGAGGCAGAGACGATCACGATCGCGTCCGGCTACGAGGCGAGCGCGTCAATGACCGACTTTACCAACTCGATGAAGGAGACACATGCCGTGACGCCCGGCGCGACGCTGTACATCCGCACCGTGGCAGGCACAGGCATTGATGCCAGCGCCCCGCAAACCATCGCCGTCCCCGCCCGCCCCGCCGCGCCCACGGGCATCACGGCATCGGATGAAACCGAAAAACGGAACGACGGCAAACTGTCGGGCATCACGGAACTCATGGAATGGAAGGGCGCGGACTGGACGGTCGGAATTGGGGCGGACGTGACAGGCCTTGCGGCGGGGACGTATGAGGTGCGCGTCAAGGCGACCGACAGCGCGTTCCACTCTGACGCCGAAACGTTCACGCTCAAGATTGTCAGCACGCCGCCCGCAGTGGGCGAGGGCTATACCGTCCTCTATGCGGAGGAAAAGCTGACGGTTATGGATGGCTACGAAGCCGCGACAGCCGACACATTTGCGGCGGGAACGGCCATTGCAAGCGGCGGCGCGATTATCCCCGGTACGAGCATCTACCTGCGCAAGGCGGTCATCGGCACTGTGCCTTCGGGCATGGTGCGGGGCGTGCTGACCGTTCAACTGCCCGCCCGCCCCGCCGCGCCTACGGTCGGAACCAGCAACATCGTCGGCGCGGGAAATACCGGCGCGATCACGGGCGCAACGGAGAAAATGGAATATCGCATGGGGACAAGCGGCGACTTTACAGCGGTTGGCAGCGGGGTCACCACCATAAAAGGCCTTGCTGCCGGAACCTATCAGGTGCGGTTGAAGGCAGTGGTAGATAATTCCTTTGCGGGCGAGGTGACGGCGCTTACCATCGGCAATTGCGCGCTTTCCCTGACCGCGCCCACCTTTGCGGCCGCGACCTATGGGGATGACCAGCCCGGCGCGCAGGGCGTGGTTGTTGCGAGCACCGGCACCGCCACCGCCACGGTGAGCGGCGCGGAACTGAGCGGCACGAACGCGGGCAGCTTTACCCTCGTCAAACCCACGGTCGATACGCCGCTTTCCGCAGGCGCAAGCAACACGGCATCTTGGACGGTACAGCCCAAAGCAGACCTCGGCGCGGGCACCTATGTGGCGACGCTGACGCTGACCCACGATGGGAGCGGCACGGCGACATGCGATCTTTCCTTTACCGTGAACAAAGCCGCGCCGACCGCCGCGTCGCTGGCCTTCGCGCCGCCCGCCAATCTGGCGGCGGGAGACGACGGCAAGTCCGCCACGCTGGTGAAAGCGCCAGGCGTTGACGGGTTGGGCGAAATCACCATAGCGTATTATCAAGGCGAAACGCCTCTTTCTGCCGCGCCTACGGTGGCGGGAAGCTATGCCGTTCGAGCGAGCGTGGCCGAAGGAACCAACTATTTAGCCGCCACACTCACGGATGGCAGTTGGACCTACACCATTACCCAGGACAAGGAAGTGACCGGCCTTCAAATCAAGCAGCAGCCCACGCTGGTCTATTGCGCGGGGGAAGCGCCGGACCTTGCCGCGCTGGAAGTGACGATTGCCTACAACGACGGAACACATGCGGATGTGGCGCGCGCGGCGTTTGACGAAAGCATCACCACGGTGCTTTGGGATGGGACAAGTGAATCCGCATTGCCCGAGAAGATGACCGCTACCGACCACAACGGCAAGTGGGTCAGGGTGAAGAAGGGTACCTTCTTTGCCGACACGGATGCGCTCACGGTGGTGGAACCGGTGGCCAAGATCGGGGGCGGCCTGTTTGCCACCTTGGCGGAGGCGCTTCGGGCTGCGGGGCAGGAGACCTTGATTGAATTGCTTGCCGATATCACGGAAAGCGACTTGTGCGTTGTGGATGGGCAGGGCGTCACGCTCAACATGGGCGGCAAGATCATCACACTGCCCACGCTGACCGTGAAGGGCACGCTGAAACTTCAGGGTGGCGGAAAGGTTGAAGGGGAAATCCTCAACCAATCGCTAAACACCGTGTACGTCGATGGCGTAGAAGTGACGGGCGGCATCAAGAGCGTTGGCGGGCGCGTGGTGGTCACGAGCGCCCCGGCAAATGGTCTGACCGTCGTCATGACCGATCCGCAGGACAGCGTCGAGCTTGGCAGCGGCGTTAACGAAAGTACCGTCACAATCAATACGGACGGCACCCCGGGCGCGGCGGCCAAGACCACGGGCGCGGGCAAGAACGACACCTACTACCACTCCGCCGGGACGGCGCTGGCCAGCGCACCGGCAGGGGCCAAGGTGGCGTTGACCGAAAAGGCCACGATCACGAGCGCCGTAACCATAGGCGGCGACATCACGGTGGATACCTCCGATGCCCCGGCAACGCTGATCGTGGCAGGCGGCAGTATCACCGCAAAGGATGCCAAGGTCACCTACGAGACGACGACCGAGAACGGCCTGAAAGCGGCGGCGCAGGCCGCGGGCGCGGGCGACACGGTGGCGGTGACGGGCGAAAATGTGACGCTTACCGAGGATGTGGAGATCAAGGGCGACCTGAAAGTGGATGCCGGCGCGACGCTAAATACAGACGGCAAGCTGACCGTGGAGGGCAAGGTGGAAGGAAGCGGTACCGTATCCGGCGCGCGCACCTATGTGATTGTCAAGCAGGCCATGGCAAACGGCGACATCACGCTGCATGAAGCGGACGGCTCCGACCTGTTCGGAACGGGCACGATCTCCATTACAGCGAAGGACGGACAGCCGGCTATGCGCACGGTGAAGGCCGTGCCCAAGGCAGGATATCACCTGAAGGCGTTTGTCGCGGGCGGCGGCGTGACCGTGACGAAGGAGGGCGCGGTCAATATCGCAGGCGGCGGCACATTGGGCGCGACGTTTGAAGCCAATGCGGGCGGCGGCGGTCCCGCGCCGGTGGCGGTTACGGGGGTGACGATGGCGCAGGCGCTTTCGGTGAAGGTGGGCGAGCGGGCGACGCTGGTGGCGGCGATTGCGCCCGAGAACGCGAGCGACAAGGCGGTGACGTGGACGACGTCGGACGCGCTGATCGCCACGGTGGACGGCGGCGTGGTGACGGCGGTGGGCGCGGGCAAATGCAAGATCACCGCCATCACGACAAACCTAAAGCAGGTGAGCACGGCGGTCACGGTCACCAAGAAAGGCCAAGTGACGAAGATCGACATTCTGGAAGGGAGCGGACAGGCGATCACCAAGCTGCAGCTCTTGGTGGATGAAAGTTGCACGCTGGCGGCACGCGTCAACGAGGACGCGCTCGACACGCGCGTGACATGGAAGAGCAAGAACCCCAAGATCGCCCAGGTGGACGCAGAAACCGGCGTGGTGACCGCGCGAAAGAAAGGCAAGACAACAATCACCGCCACCGCGCCCGGCGGAACCAAGGCCACCTGCAAGCTCACCGTGAAATAACCCAACGATCCCCCCCATTTACGCGCGCGCAAATGGGGGGGATCTAAATAGGTCTATGCTAAATGAAGCGGCTCCCTAAAACTGGACACATGAAAGCGTAATCGAAATAGAGGAACGCGGGATGTGGACAGGAGGGCACTTAAATGAAGTACACGCGGGACGAAAGGCCGGACATAGGCCGGCGTATCTGCGAAGCGCAGTGCTCAACTTGCGCGTTGGGTAAAAGGGAGACCTGTGGCGTTGCCTACAGCGGCGGCCACGCCATAGCAGATGATGTATATCCAGGCACTTTTAGGGGCCTACGACGAAATCGTCCAAGGTGGCGGACGTGGTGGCGGTCTGGGGGGCGGATGACTGGCCAAGCGTGATCGTGTGATAGTGCTCGATGTCGAGCACCTCGACGGGCGAGATGGTCTTGGTGTACTGCCCCGCATCCTCGAACTGGCGAACCGGGCCGTACCAGCCGCTGCCGGTTCCAATCAGGATATCATACGCGCCTTCGGGCGCATAGGCTGTGCAGGTTTCGCCCGCGCGCACAAACAGCGTCACCGGGATCGCGCCGGTTTTTGCGTCCTTGACCATCACGTAGCGGCCAAAGCCGTCGTCCGGGGCCTTGAAAATCAGCTTGGTGCCGGTCGCGCCGCCGGTGATCACGCCGGTTTCGGGCTGATCGCGCAGCGGAAAATCGGGCAGGGTTTGGGCAGTGGCCATAAGCTGATCCACATGCTGGTCAAATGGGATGAGGACGGACGCGGCATAGTCCTCAAAATCCTTGGTGCGAAGGCCGTCCCGCATGAGGGAAGGCAGGTCAATCGTCAGGATCGCCTTGGCACCGGTCGCGCCGCTTTTTTCAAACGCCGCGCCGTGCGCAGAGACGCAGTTCGCATAGAGCTGCGCCATCTGCTCGCGGGTATATTGGTTGACCATGTCCAATTGCGCGATCTTTGCGCAGGCGTCCTCGTAGGCGGCCTGCGCGATGGACGCGCTGTCCGCGTGATAAAAGACGATTCGAAGCGCCGTCGGGCCCTTGCTCACCGCCATCGACGCGTTTTTTTGTATGCTGAGCGCAACTTGCAACTGGGCGGGGGAGAGGATGCCCTGATAGGCGCGGCACAGATTCCCAAAGGCGTCCGTGGGCGTGTTTGCGTCGGTGAACTGCGCTGGGAGCAATCTTGCGGTGAGCGCCCGGCGCATCTGCGGTTGGTCAAAGGCGGCCTGTGCGCGCTGCGCCGCGCGCTTTGTCGCGCGAACAAAGTCGTCCATGTCGCGGACGACCGGCGCGCCCGAAGCATCCGCCTGGATGCTTGCGGTGCCCTCGACCCATTGGCCCGTCACGTTTGCCCAGATGGGATCAAGCCAAGAAGACACGTCGCCCGAAAGGGACTCAAGGTCGGGGTTCCATGCGGGCAGCGCAAAGGTCGCCGTGCCGTTTGCCAGAAAAAACCGCTCGATCGGCTGGGTCAGCAGGTACTTTTCCCACGCGTTTTCGCAGGCTGCCGCCTCTGCGCGCAGTGCGGCGGCCAGCGCATCTTGGGCGCTTGCGCTCGGCGCGGCGGGCGCGGGTTCCGCCTGCGCGACGGGCGCGGGTTCTGCTTGCGCGACGGGCGCGGGTTCTGCTTGCGCGGGATCGATCGGTTGCGCCAGCGCGCCGCCCATCAGCAGCCCTGCCGCCAAGGTGAGGGCAATCAGTTTCTTCATGGAATTTATCCTCCTTGTACATCGACCGGATCGTTAGGTATCCATTGCGTCCTCATTTGAAAACATGGCTTCAACGGCGGGGCCGATCACGTCCCAGCCAAACCCGCGCCGCGCGAGCGCCTGCGACAGCTTCTGGCGCGCCGCGCGAATTTCAAGCCCCTCATAGCGGCTCATCAGCTTGCGTGCGGCCATCAGCGCGCCGTCTTGCTGATCCTCGCGCGTCATGGACGCAAGCGCAGCGTCCGCGTCTTCCTCGCTCACGCCCTTTGCGCGCAGCTTGCGCTTGAGCGCGTAGCGGCCGACCGGTCGTCCCTGCGCAAGCTCGACCATCCGCTCGGCAAGCGCCTGATCGTCCAGCAGGTGATTTTCGTTCAGCCGTTCAATGGCGGCTTCGGCCGCGGCCGGGACAAAGCCCTTGCGCACAAGCGTCTGGAGCACCTGCATTTGCGTCTTGGCCGAGCGATCCAGCATCGACAGCGCGCATTCATAGGCGCCTGAAAACTGCGCGCGGCTGATTCGATCGAGATAGGCCTCCGTGTCGAGCGCGTCGCCCTCTTCGAGCGGAAATTGCTGGAAGGTCTTGAGGTCAACCGCGCACAGCGTGCGCCCATCGGCCGCCACCTTGACGATGCCGCCCGTTCGATAGATGCCCGTGACCACCGGCATGGTAAAAACCACCTCTCATAATTCCTTTAGACGCGGCAAAGGCTAAAATTGATCCCGAGGGAATCGGTCATTCATTTGGGAGCGCCCAAGCGAACGACCGACGCCCGCAGAGGATGGCTGAAGGAGGAGAATGACATGCCAACCATACAGACCAAATCCCTGACCATATTGGAAGACCAGATGCAGCATGAATTTCTAGCCTGTAAAAAGGCCGAATTTTATGCGCAGGCCTTTCAAGACCCCACGCTTCGCGACCTTGCCAGCGACCTTTCCCAGCAGCACCGGCAGCGATTTGACCGGCTCTTCAACTACCTGTCCAGTCACGCGTAAGGAGGGGACCAACCATGAATCAGAAGGAAGATGTTCAGGCGGTACTGAACGATCAGGACCGTATGGAGGACCTGCTGACACAGGAGAAATACCTGCTAAGCGCCTATGGCACGTTTATTCCCGAGGCGGCCTGCCCGCAACTGCGCACCGTCCTCACGGACAACTTCACCGAATGCGTGCAGAACCAGTACACGATTTTTGACAAGATGAGCCAGCTGGGCTGGTATCCGGTCAAAAACGCGCCCACCCCTGAAATCGACGCCGCAAGGCAGAAGTTTCAGCAACTTCAGCGTCAACTGTAAGTCCGATCAATTTTTTCGCGATATTTGATTGAACTGGGATCAGCCGGCGAATGTTTGATCTTCCGCCGCAATAAATTGCCGCTTGAGCACGTTTGGCTCAAGCGGCAATTCCTATTTCTATCAGGCGTGGCCGTCGCCCTTGAGCATGGATCGCTTGAGCATCCACAGCCTGTCCGACAGATCGACTTTGTACACATGGGGGTTGAGCATCCGCTTGTACTGATCCCAGAAGGTCGAAAGCTCCGCCTTCGCATAGGCCTGTATGTCCATGAGCGCGGGGCTTTGGTAGACCTGCTTGCCCTTTAAAAACACCGGAACCAAGAGCTTGCGCATGTGGTAGTTGGTCAAGGTCTTCTTCTTCCACGTGTCGATCGGGTCGTAGATCGTCAACGGCTCCGTGTCGTCAAACGTCTCGGTGTCCAGCGCGATCAGGTCGGCCAAGGCCTTGCCGGAGACGTTGTCGTAGATGCGCAGCAGCTGCTTGATGCCGGGGTTGGTGATCTTGGCGGGGTTTTCGCTGATCTTGATCTTGGGAATGACGACGCCATCCACCACCTCCGCCGACAATTTGTACACGCCGCCCAGCGCCGGGCAGTCCTTGCTGGTGATGAGCTTTGTGCCCACGCCCCATATGTCGATGGCCGCGCCTTGCAGCTTGAGGTCGCGGATCAGCCTCTCATCCAGGTCGCCCGACGCGCAGATCTTCGCGTTCGGGAAGCCCGCCTCGTCCAGCATTTTTCGCGCCTCGCGGCTCAGGTAGGTCAGGTCGCCCGAGTCTAGGCGCACGCCCATCGGCTCATAGCCCTCGGCGCGCAACTCGTGAAAGACGGTGATCGCGTTGGGCATGCCGCTTCCCAGCGTGTCGTAGGTGTCAACCAGCAGAAGCGTCGTCGTCGGGAAGCACTTGGCGTAGGCGCGGAAGGAACTCAATTCGTCCGGGAAGCTCATGACCCAGCTGTGCGCGTGGGTGCCCTTGACCGGGATGCCAAACATCTGCCCGCACAGCATGTTGCTGGTCGCGTCGCATCCGCCGATCACGGCGGCACGCGCGCCGTAGATGCCCGCGTCGGGACCCTGCGCGCGCCTGAGGCCAAATTCCAGGACGCTTCCGCCCTCGGCGGCCTGCACCACGCGGGTGGCCTTGGTCGCAATCAGCGTCTGGTGGTTCAATATGTTGAGCAGCGCCGTCTCGACCAGCTGCGCTTCAAAGATGGGCGCGCACACGCGCACAAGCGGCTCGCCCGGGAAGACGATCGTGCCTTCGGGCACGGCGTAGATGTCGCCGGTAAAGTGAAAGTCGCGCAGCTGCGTCAAAAACCCCTCGTCAAACAGGTTGAGCGAGCGCAGGTAGGCAAGCGCCGAGTCGTCAAAGTGCAAGGCGTTGATGTAGTCGATGAACTGTTCAAGGCCCGCAAAGACCGCAAAGTCCATTGAGTCGCTTTGCTTGCGGTAAAACATGTCGAATACCGCAGGGTTGCCCTTCATGCCGCACTTCCAGTAGCCATACATCATCGTAAGCTGGTACAGATCGGTAAGCATCGTTAAATTTCGCATGGCGCGCCTCCTGTTTTTCTCGTTTCATTAGCGTGGGCTTGCGTGAATTGCACGGGGTTGGTGAATGGGTGGGGTTGATGGATCGCGCGGGTTGATGCGCGACGAGCGAAAGCTATTTTTTGCGCCGGCGATGAAGCCAAATGCCCAGGCACGCGAGCACCGCCAGCGCGGAGAGGCATTGCGAGATGCGCACGGGACCCAGCATCAGGCTGTCGGTGCGCAGTCCCTCGACGATCATGCGCTCGAACGCGTAGAGCAGCACATACCACAAAAAGCAGTCGCCCGGCCGCTTCAACGCGCCTTTTTTCGTCGCGATCAGCAGAATCGCCACGATGAGGAAGCACCACAGCGACTCGTAAAAAAAGGTGGCCAAGTGCCAAGTGCCGCTTGCCTCAATGAAGACGGAAAGCGGGAAAAATTGAAAGTTGGGGTTTAAGACTTGGTAGCCGTAGGCCTCCTGATTGAAAAAATTGCCCCAGCGGCCGATCGCCTGACCCAGCGCGAGCGAGGGCGCGATCAAGTCGCACAGGCGCAAAAAGGACAGGTGCTTTACGCGCGTGTAGACAAACCCCGCCAAGACGCCGCCGATCAGCCCGCCGTAAATCGCCATGCCGCCCGAGCGCACGTCGAGGATCGACAGGAGGTTGCCGGCGTACTGATCCCACGTGAACAGCACGTAGTAGAGCCGCGCGCCGACAAGCGCAAACGGCACCACCCACAGCGCCAGCGTGATGGTCGTGTCCTTTTCAAAGCCGAGCCGCTTTTCCCGGGCGCTGCCGAGCAGGAGCGCCAGCAAAATCGCCGACGCAATGATGACGCCGTACCAGTAGACGGGCACGCCCCCAATCGTCAGCGCGACCCTGTTAGGAAGCCACATCGCATTTTCCTCCTCGGAAAGACGCCCAAGGAGCGGAACATCTCAACAAATTCAGCATGATACGCCTCCCTATTCTTGCGCTATTATCGCATTTTACGCTCAAATTGTCAATGCGCGCAAGGCAACATGCCCCGAAAACGCGGTCAAAATTTCGCGTCAATTGGGAAAAATACGCGTTTTTGCGGTTGGTTTCGACCCTTGCGATCGCAGCCTGCCGGCCCGCTTGAGGCCGGAACGCCAAGCAAACTTACAAATTTGTTCGCCATGTCTTCAAACATTTTACCCGGTTTCAACTCAATTACCCCGACCGTGCGGGCAAAAGCATAAAAATGAGGTTGCGCTTCTTTGCCGGAAAGGGTATAATAAATTGTTGTATGTACCATGACGCGCCTAGGTGCGGACGGCGCTTTCAGAATTAAGGAGAGCTTTGATGCGCAGAAAGAGGATAACAGGCAGATTTTATGTCTTCCTTGCGCTTGTGTTGATCGGCGGCTATTTTGTCCTGCGCGAATTGATTCCGGACGCGGCGCAGGAAGCCGTTGTGACGCTGGCCAATGACACGTATTCGCTGAGCGTCGACGCGCTCGTCGTGCGCGACGAGGTCGTCACGTCCTATGAGGGAAAGGGGCGAATCGTCTATACCGCCACCGAAGGGCAGGCCGTCAAGGCCGGAGACCCGGTCTGCGAGGTGTATTCGGCCGGCTACTCCGAAAAGGAAATGGAAAAGCTGGAGTCGGTGCGCCAGCAGGTTCGGGCGTACCATGAGACCATTTTGGACAACATTGTCGATACAAAGCTGGATGCGCTCGAGGCCAAGGTGGAGGAATCCGCGCTCAAGCTCAAGTCGCTCATTGCGAACAAGACGGGCGGGAGCCTGCTCAACCTAGAAAAAGAGCTTGAACAGGCGATGATGGCGCGGCAGGAGTATTTGCGCCAGAATCGGCGCGAAGACCCCAAGCTCAACGAGCTCTACGACCGGGAGACCAAGCAGATGAACGCCATCTCCTCGTGGCGCACGCTTGCGCCCGCGCCGCGCGCCGGCCTCGTCAGCTTCTATTTGGATGGCTATGAGGACTATCTGACGGTTGCCAACCTCGCCAGCCTGACCGCCAGCGACGTGAAGGCGGTGCTCGCGGGCAAACGCCCGGAGACCACGGTCGCCGCGCGGCTTCAGACCAATGTCTTTCGCGTGGTGTCCAACGACAAGTGGTACATGGTGCTCATGTCAAGCGACGCCAAGTGGAACCCGATCAGCGGCCAAGAGTTTACCTTTCAGCTGGAGGGATTTCCCGATGTCGCCTATGCGGGCACCGCGATTCAGGTGCAGAAGACGCAGTCTGAGGTGTTGTGCGTGCTGGAAATCAATGGCGCCTTGGGCCCGATGATGAACAGGCGCTCCGGCAAAGCCGCCATCGGCGTACACTTGTCCGGCATGTCGGTGCCGCTGGGCGCCGTGGCCACGCAGGGCGGGCAAAGCGGCGTATGGCTCTTGGACGCGACGGGCGGCACGTTCGTGCCGGTCGAGGTACTCTCCTCCGACAGCCACTACGCGCTGGTGTCGCCGCTGACAGAGGGCACGCTGGCGGTCGGTCAGCGCGTCCAGATTCGATAGGGGGGCATATGGACAGGGAACGCGTGGTCTTCAACATCGAGCGCATCCGTAGCGCGCTTCGTCAAGTGGCGCCTTGTCCGGTCGAACTGATGGCGGTGACCAAGACCCATACGGCCGAGGAGGCCAATTGGGCCTTTGACGCAGGGGTCGCGCGCATCGGTGAAAACCGCGTGCAGGAGCTCATGCAGAAATTCCCAGCGTTAAATCCGCAATATAAGGTGGATTTGATTGGACAATTGCAGACGAATAAAGTAAAATATATCGTAAACTGCGTAAGCCGGATCCAGTCGCTCGACCGCATGGCGTTGGCACTGGAAATTGACCGGCGGGCCAGCGAGGCGGGATTGGTGATGCCCTGTCTGGTCGAGGTGAATATTGCGGGGGAGACGCAAAGAGGCGGCGTGGCGCCAGAGGAACTCGAGCATCTTGTGCGGGAAGCGGCGAAGCTGCCCGGGATCAAGATCGAGGGACTGATGGCGGTGATGCCGGTCAGCGAAGATCCCGAGGCTGTTCGGCCCTGCTTCCAAAGTATGCGGGCGCTCTTTGAACACATGAGAGACCTGTCGGTGAGTCATGTGACGATGGCGTGCCTGTCGATGGGCATGTCTGGCGATTATCTGGTCGCCGCGCAAGAAGGCGCAACGCTTGTGCGCATAGGTTCGGGGATATTTGGGGCGCGGCAATAATTTTTTGTGACAGATCGGGAGGAAATGCTATGGCGGGCCGTTTCAACAAACTCTTGGAATTTATCGGACTGGTGGATGACGAACCGGATGATGAGATGGATCAGGGAGGCACGCGGCCGATTGGCGGGCAGACATACGGCGCGCCTAATCGCCGTCCGGTTCAGCAGGCCGCTCCGTCCCGCCAAAACCGGGGAGACTATGAGGACAGCCGCATGGGTGGGCGAAACACCTCGTCGGCGCGGCCCGATTATGACGCGCGCCAACGGCGAAACGACTATGCGTCTCAGACGCCCAAATACGCGCAGGATTATCGCTCGCAGCAGGCGTCTAGGTCCGATTACCGGGGCGACGCGGCGCAAAGGCCTTCGTATGGGCAGAGCGCGCCCTATGGGCAGAGCGCGCCTTATGGGCAGAGCGCGCCTTACGGGCAGAGTGCGCCCTACGGACAGAGCGCGCCCTACGGGCAGAGCGCGCCCTACGGGCAGAGCGCGCCCTACGGACAGAGCGCGTCGCGCACGGGCCGAAGCGACTACCAGAGCGGTTACCGCGGGGCCAAGAGCGATCCGCTTGAGGACGAGTTTGAGCGCGCCGCGCGCGGCGACCGCGGTTCAAGCCGTTCCGGGCGCGATTCGGAGCGTTCGCGCGCCTCGGTCGTCCCGATGGTGCCCACGCGTCAGCCGGAGCCCAGTCGCCAGACGGTCATCTATTACCTGCGCCAACTCGAGGAGTGCCGCGACGTGATCAACGACCTGCTCGACAACAAGACGGTGCTGCTCAACTTAGAGGATATGGACGAGCGCATTGTGCAGCGCGGCATTGACACGCTGTGCGGCGCGGCGTTTGCGCTGGGCGCGACGCTGCGCAAGGCGTCTGACAAGACCTACCTGATAGCGCCCAATACGGTCGAGGTGGCCTCGACCAACGACACGCAGCGGCGCTACTCCTAGCGTATGGGAACCGATGCGGCGTTGCCGGCAAGGCTTCACGACCTTGCGTGCGGCGCGCTCTATGGGGGCGAGCCGCGCTTTTCGCGTTTTTTAGACCCGGCGCAGCGTGCGCAGGCCGAGGAGATTGCGCAGCAAGCGGGTGCGCAGGTGACTTTTTTTGGCGGCATGCGCGACGCGGAGCGCGTGATGGCGGCTTTTTACGCGGAAGAACCGCCCGCGCAGAACCAATTCCCGCTCGCGTGCGTCAAACTTACGTGGAATGCCCGCTACGGGAGCGCGGCGCACCGCGACCTGTTGGGCGCGCAGATGGCGCTTGGGCTGGAGCGGTCGGTATTTGGCGACATTGCGGTGGGCGAGGCGGCGGCGTACTGCTTTGCGATGCCGGAGGCCGCGCGGTATCTGCTGGACAACATGCGCCTGGCCGGTCGGTGCGCGCTCAAGGGCGAGATGGCTTTTGACTACTTGGCGGAGATGCCTGAAATCAAGGGGCGCGAGACGCGGGTGACGGTGAGTTCGATGCGGCTGGACGCGCTGGTGGCCGCCGCCTACGACCTGAGCCGTCAAGACGCGCAGAAGCTGATTGAGCGCGAATGGGTCAAACTCAATCACGTCTTCACGGTGCGAACCGACGCGCAGGTGGGCGCGGGCGATTTGATCTCCGCGCGCGGTTACGGCCGCGCCAAGGTGCTTGAGGCGCCGGAGCCCACGCGCAAGGGACGGTTGGGCGTCAAGGTCTTTCTCTATGGCGAATAATTTACAATGGTAAACGGCAGGATTTAGGCGTTTTACAGCGAAGCACTATAAAAAGGTCTGTTTCCTCATTACCAAAGCGGCGTTGTCGCATGGAAGGAATGGTACACATGATTACCGTGAAAGACATTCGGGAAAAGGAATTTACCACCCAGAAGCATGGCTACCATGAGGACGAGGTGGATGACTTCCTCGACGAGATTGCCGACCAAATGGAGGAGCTCATTCGCGAAAACCGCGGCATGATCCAAAAACTGGACGCCGCGCAGGTGCAATTGGAGGAGCTCAAGGCGCAGAAGGGCGAGCGCCCGTGTGAACCGGTGGAGATTCAGCCGATACAACTTCCGGCGTCGACCGGGGGCGACGACTCGGCGTATTTCCGCAATTTAGAGGCGACGCTGCGCGAGACGCTGCTGAGCGCCCAGCGCATTGCCGACCAGACGACGAGCGAAGCCAAGAAAAAGGCGGCGCAGACGCTGAGCGAGGCCAATCAGTACGCCGATTCGGTCAAGGTCAATATCGAGAAGGAGACGGTGCAATTGCGCACCAAGCTCACCCGAGAGACAAGCGACGCCCAAGCGCAGCTGGACAGCCTCAAAAAGCAGCTTTCCGACCACAAGAGCCGCTTCCGCGCGCTACTTGAGACGCAGATGGAAGCGCTGAAACTGGACGAAGAGGCATAGAGCGGATGAAACAAGGAGCCCTGTCGCGCGCGACAGGGCTGGTTTTCGTTGCATGAGAAGGTGAAAGCAGGTCCATAATAGCCATATGGATAAAAAAGCCGGAGGCTTTCGCATGATTGAGGAGCTGATTGACCGGCTGGAGCAGGTGCTGGGGCGGATGGAGCGGATGCACCTTGAAGACTACCTCTGTTACGTCAGCGACAAAAAACGCTATGCCAAGTTCATCTTCTGGACGGGCGTCCTGCGCGGGTTGGGCACGGCGGTCGGCTTTACCGTGCTGGGCGCGGTGCTCGTGGTGATCTTGCAGCAGGTGGTCAACCACAATATCCCGTTGATCGGCGACTTTCTGGCGGAAGTTGTGCGGGTGGTCGAAAAAAAAGTGTGATGCGCCCCGCTTCGAAAGAAGCCGCTCGATCGGCTGACCGGCGGCGGGGGCACGGCTTTATGGTAGAGAGGAACAACATGAAAAAATACTGGCTCGTCACAGCGGCGCTCTTTGCGGTGGACCGCATCACCAAGCTGGCCGTTGAGAGGGAACTGTCGGGGGGGCAAGCGCTGGTCGTCTGGCCGGGTGTGCTCCGGTTTCAGTACGCCCAAAATACCGGGGTCGCCTTCTCGATGCTCGAGGGGAAGGGCTGGGTGGTTAGCGCGGTGACGCTTTTGGTGCTGGCGGCAGTGCTGATTTTTTACATCAAGGACAAGTCGCTCACCGAGGTCGCGCGCGCGGGCATCAGCCTGATCTTGCTGGGCGGACTGGGCAACTTGATCGACCGCGTGGTGTACGGGTACGTGATCGACTTTATCGAGGTGATGTTTGTGCGCTTTGCGGTGTTCAACGTCGCCGACATCATGGTGTGCGTCGGGGCGGCGCTGGCGGTCATCGGCTTTTTTATGACCAAGAAGGAGGAGCGCGATGCGGTGGACGGTTGACGAGGCGAGCGCGGGCAAGCGGCTGGACGTGTACCTGTGCGAGAACACCGACCTCACGCGCTCGCGCATCGGGACGCTGATAGGCGAGGGCGCGTGCGTGGTGGCGGGCGCGCCCGAGGGCAAGTGCGGGCGGCTCGTCAAGGCGGGGCAGGAAGTCGTCTTGACGATCCCGGAAGTCAAGCCCGCCAAAGCGCAGGCGCAGGATATTCCGCTGCGCATCCTCTACCAGGACGCCGACCTTGCGGTGATCTTCAAGCCGAGCGGCATGGTCGTGCATCCGGCGGCGGGCAACCCCGACGGGACGCTGGTCAACGCGCTGCTTCAGCACCTGGACAACCTGTCGGGCATCGGCGGAGAGGCGCGGCCGGGGATCGTGCACCGGATCGACAAGGACACGTCGGGGCTGCTCTTGGTCGCCAAAAACGATCGCAGCCACGTGTTTTTATCCGAGCAGATCAAGGCGCACACCGTCGAGCGCGCGTATTACGCGATCGTGCAGGGAAGAATGAAGGAAAAGAGCGGCTTGGTCGATGCGCCGATCGGCAGGCACCCGAGCGACCGAAAAAAAATGGCGATTGTGGCGGGCGGGCGAAACGCGGTGACCGATTGGACGGTGCTCGAGGAATTGAACGGCGCGTCGCTCATCGAGGCGCGGCTCAAGACCGGACGCACCCACCAGATCCGCGTTCACATGGCGTCGCTTGGCCATCCGGTCGTGGGCGACCCAGTATACGGGCCGAAAAAGCCGCCCTTTGCGGTCACCGGCGGGCAATTGCTGCACGCGTACAAGTTGGGCTTTATTCACCCGACGACGGGCGAATTCATGCGCTTTTGCGCAGAGCCCGAGCCCCGGTTTGCGCAATGGCTGCAAAAACTGCGCGCGGGCACGCGATAGCGTCGGGGCGGCGCGAAAAGCCGCCTCGCGAAGCGCGCAAAGGCAGGGCGCGGCGTTTTCGGACATCACCTTAAAAATGCCATGCTTTGCGCGGAGATAATTCCCACGCGTGAGCGCCGCCAAGGCGCGCAAACTAAGGCCGGAAAATCCATTGACGACAAGGGAGAAGGGGCGACGGGAATCAAGAGCATCAGGGCGTTGATTGGGCTGCCGGTGCTGCTGGGCGACAAGACCATCGGGCATTTGGTGGACGTGGAGCTGGACGAGGCGCTGGGAAAAATGACCGGAATCATATCAGATGGCGGCCTGTCCGGAACGCGCCGGATTCCCGCGCGGGAGATCATCCTCTTAGGCGAGGTATCGGTTCTGGCAAGCGGAAAGGGTCGCCCTGCGCGACTCAAGGAACAGGTGCTGCGCAGGGTGCTGCTTCCCGACGGATGCCGGGTAGGCGCGGTGACCGGCGCGATGCTGGACGAGCGCACCAAGAACGTCACGGCGCTCGAACTTTCGCGGGGCTATTTTGAAGACCTCACCTGCGGTCGCCAATGGATTTTCCGCTACGCAGTGAACCCCGGGAGCGGGGATGTGCTGATAGGCGCGGAAGGAGGGGACGCAGAATGAAGGACGGATGGATGCGCGGAGCGATCGCGGGCACGATGGTGGGCGCTTCGACCATTGCGCTTGTGATGGCGCTCAATGGGCAGACGCGCAAAAAGGTGATGCGAGCGGTCACGGGGACGACCCAGAAGATGGCCGAGAAGGCCAACCAAATCCTCAAGTGAATTTCGGCGGGCGGCTGCATTGTGCGGCCGTCCGCCGGGCATTATAGGCCTATGGAGAGGACATTAATCGGAAAGAAACTCAAGGGGATCGCGCCGCTTGCACTCATCCTGCCGGTGGTGCTTTGCTTTCCCAAGCAGGCGCTTTTGGTGGTTCAACTGCTGGTGGGCGGGGGCGCGGTGGCCTTTTTGATGTCGCCCATGACAAACTGGCTGGAAGGGCGCATGACGCGCAAGATCGCGGTGCTGACGTGCGCGGCGCTCACGTTTGCGGGGCTGGTCGCGCTGCTGCTGTTCGTTTTGCCGCCGCTGCTTGCGCAGGTGGGCGCGCTACTTCAGCTGGCGCCGGGGCTGTTTCGGGCGATCGAGGGGGGCCTTAACTCGATCGGCGAAAAGCTGAGGAGCGTGGGCCTGCCCGGGTTTAACCCGCCCGCGATCGACCTTGCGCAGTTGGGCGGGAGCGTGGGGCCGATCCTGAGCGGCACCGCATCCTTTGCCGGCGCCATGGCGGACGCGTGCATGAAGATCGGGCTTTCGACGATGCTGGGCGTGTATTTCCTGCTCGACGCCAAAAATTTGAGGATTCGAATGGAATTGCTCGTGCCGTCCGGGATGCGCAGGCTGGCCATTCGCATGGCGAGCGACGTGGCGCGCGGCCTGCGCGTGTACCTGCGCGGGCAGATGACGATCGCGCTGATCGTGGGGACGCTTGCGGCGGCGGGGCTCGCGCTTGCGGGCGTCAAGTCGCCGCTGGTGCTGGGCGCGATCGTCGGGGTGTTCAACATGATCCCCTATTTCGGCCCGATCATCGGCGGCATTCCCGCCGTGCTGACCGCCATGACGCAGAGCTTTGTCACCGCGATATTCTGCGTGGTGGTGCTGTTTGTCGTGCAGCAACTGGACGGCATGGTGATCAGCCCCCGGGTGATGAGCGGGGCGACCGGCCTTTCGCCGGTGTCGGTGCTGCTGGCGCTGGCCGTTGGCGGCAGCGGTTGGGGCCCAATTGGGATGTTGCTGGCGCTTCCGGTGCTTGTGATGTTAAGAATTTGCTTTAGAGTATGGGCTTCCCGCCATGAAGTGATTGAAAATCCGCCCAGAGTGTAGTATAATGGTTGCGAGCAGAATTCTGCTGCTGGAAGGCGGTGCGACATGAACGGCAAATTCGGTGAAACAAGCAAATTTTCCTTTCCCTCTGAGCCAACGGAGCCGGCGGAGGAGATCATTCTCTCCGTCTATCAGGCGCTCAAGGCCAAAGGTCACGACCCAATCATGCAGATTGTCGGATACCTGATCTCCGGCGATCCCACCTACATCACCAGCTACAACAATGCCCGCTCGCTGATTCGGCGACTTGAACGCGACGAGATCCTGGAGGAGCTGGTGCGTTTCTACGTGTCCGAACATGAAGACCGATGAATGAACGGATCCTGTGTCTTGACGTGGGAGAAAAGCGCATTGGGGTTGCGGTGTCTGATTTGATGGGGTGGACCGCGCAGGGTGTGGAGACCATCTTTACCAAGGGGCCCGAGCGTGATCGCGCGCGGGTCGTTGAAATTGCCAAGGCGTATGAGACCAATCGGTTGCTCGTGGGACTGCCGTATTCGATGGACGGCTCCATCGGCTATCAGGCCGAGCGCGTGATGGCGTTTGTCCGTGGGTTTGAGGGAAGCGGACTTGTCATTCGCTATCAGGATGAACGATTGACCAGTGCGTCGGCCACACGCACGCTGCTCGAGGGCAATGTGCGGCGGGACAAGCGCAAGCTGGTCATCGATAAACTCGCCGCCACCTACATTTTGCAGTCCTTCATGGACGCGGGCGGCTGGCGAGAAGAACAAGTGGAGGAAGTAAAGGCTATGGATGACGAGCGGTTTATGGAGAGCGGGAATCCCATCGTTGAGCTGATTGACGAAGATGGCAAGTTGGTTCGGTTTGAACACATCTACACCGTTCCCTATGAGCAGGACGAGTACGTGCTGCTGTTGCCGGTCGACGAGGTAGAGGGCGTGGGCGAGGACGAGGTCATCATCATGCGCATTGAGCCGGGCGATGAGGAAGACGCGTACGTGGGCATTGACGACGACGAGCTGCTGGAGAAGGTGTTTGAAAAATACCTTGAGATGGCCGAAGAGGATGACGACGAGCCATTTGGCGAAGAATACGACGACGAAGACGACGAAGACGAGGACGCGGGCGAGGACAAAGACGAGTAATCGGCTTGGTGAATCACTTGGCGAAGGCGAATCGGTAGGGAACGGTCACGGCCGTCCCTACTTTTTTGCGCTTTTATTTTACGTGATTTCGGCAGCTGCCACGTGATTGCCCTTAATTGGCGAAGTGCAGCATACATTCCTTTGATATAATGATACAATGATAGTAGGACTTTTTGCTTCCGGCCAAAGAAAGGCGCTTTGCGGATGATTTGGCCGAAAAGGGCGCTTGAGGTCCGCACCATCGTATGCGTATTATTGTAGATATGGGGGTGGATGCGTTTGAATCGACTGGTCGCGCTCGCGAAGAAGTACCGGACCCGTGCAAAGCTCTTTTCTGAAAGCGGCGCCTATGCCCAGCGCGGCTATATCGTGATCGAAGAAAAAAAGCTGATCTATCAGGTCATGTACAAAGTGGCCTGTTCGTCGATCATGGCCAGCCTGACCGGCATGGCAAAGAAAGAAAACTACCTGCGCGTTCACCACATACTGGGCGGCAAGGGCGACATCATTCGCAACCTGCCCTATGACGCGCATCCCGGCTTTTTTAGGTTTACCTTTGTGCGCGATCCGCTCGAGCGGCTGGTGTCCTGCTATGTGAGCAAATACCGCGCCGATCAGGCGATTCTGGGCAAGCGCGACCTGCCCCGGCTGTACTTTGATCGCTACCTGTTCGGCTTCCTCAAAAAGGACAAGGGCTTTGCGCAGTTTGCGCGCCGCGTTTCGCGCATTCCCGATTGCCTCTCGGACAGGCATTTTGTGTCGCAGAACTTCATGATCCACGACAAAAAGGGGCGCAAGACGGTGGAATTTGTCGGGCGGTTCGAAAACCTGTCGGATGAGTTTGCGCCGATTGCTCAAAAATACGACCTGGCGGCGCTGCCCACGTACAACGCGACCCAAAAGGGCGCGTGGATGGACTACTACGACCTGGACACCGCGCGGCGCGTCATCAAGCGCTATCAGGCGGACATCGAGGCGTTTGGCTACGAGGATAGCGCGAAGGCGCTGATGGCGCACTTGGAAAGCCGCGAGGCCGCGCGTCAGGCTCAATAGGCGAGGCGATTGAACCGGAGTGCCTGTCGCTTCGCGGATCGCCTTTGCGCTTCGCGGATCGCCTTTGCGGGCGGCGGCGCGCAAATTAACTTGCGATGCGGGTGGGCGCGTGGTATAATGGGGCAATAAAGGCGTTGACGGAGAAAAGTAACCAATTGTGCCGCCCGAAAGAGACGCGCGTCATGGGCTGAAAGCGTGCGGGGAAAGGCGCTAGGGCGAAGTTCGCTCCCGAGGCTGCCCGGCTGAACGCGGATTGGCCGCCGGTAGGTTGGGACGGATTCACCCGCGTTATGGGGTGAGAGGCTTTGGGCGCTTTGGCGCCTTGAGCAAATCTGGGTGGTACCGCGAGTCATGCTCGTCCCTTTGTTGGGGCGGGTTTTTTTGTGCCCGGAAGGGCGCTTCATGAGGGAATGAACGAGGGGGGACACAACCTATGCGGGAGCAATTAAACGAGCTTAAGGCCCGCGTTCAGGAAGAACTGCGGGCGGCGTTGGACACGGGGACGCTTGAGCAATTGCGCGTGCGCGTGATGGGGAAAAAGGGCGAAATGACCAGCATATTGCGCGGGATGGGCAAGCTGCCGGCCGAGGAGCGGCCCATCGTTGGGCAGATGGTCAACGAGGTGCGTGAATCGCTCGAGCAGGCGATGGACGAGCGAATGGCGCAGCTTCAAAAGGGCGAGAAGGATGCGCGCCTTGCGCGCGAGGCGATCGACGTGACGATGCCGGGCAAGACCCGCTCGTCGGGCGCGCTGCATCCGATGAGCCTTGTGCTGGAGGATCTCATGGACATCTTCACCGGCATGGGCTTTGAGGTGGTCGAGGGGCCTGAGGTCGAGTACGACCATTACAACTTCGAACTGCTGAACTTGCCCAAGAACCACCCGGCGCGCGACGCGCAGGACACCTTCTACATCGACGACAACGTGGTGCTGCGCACCCACACATCCCCTGTGCAGGCGCGCATCATGACCACGCGCAAGCCGCCCATCCGCATCGTGTGCCCGGGGCGCGTGTACCGCGCGGACGAGGTGGACGCGACCCATTCGCCGGTCTTTCACCAGATTGAGGGCTTGGTGGTCGATGAGCACATCTCCATTGGCGACCTCAAGGGGACGCTCGACACGTTTGCGCGCCGCCTGTATGGCGAGGGCATTCAAACGCGCTTTCGCCCCTCTTTCTTCCCGTTCACCGAGCCGTCGGCGGAGGTGGATATGACGTGCGCCAAGTGCGGCGGCAAGGGCTGTAGGATGTGCAAGGGCACCGGCTGGATTGAGGTGCTGGGCTCGGGCATGGTCAACCCCAAGGTGCTGGAATTGTGCGGAATTGATTCCAAAAAGTACACGGGCTTTGCGTTCGGCATGGGCATAGAGCGCCTGGCGATCCTGCGCTACAACGTGCCGGATATGCGCTACCTGTACGAGAACGACCTGCGGTTCCTTGGGCAATTCCGATGAGCGGGAAAGGGGAGAAGCGACATGAAAGCGCCAATCAATTGGCTTAGGGAATATGTAAAGATCGACATGACCAGCGAGGCGTACGCGGATAAGATGGTCATGACCGGGACGGGCGTCGAGGGCATTGAGGACGTCTGCCCGTTTGAGGGCGTGGTGTGCGGCCGCGTGATGACGTGCGAGGCGCACCCCGATTCCGACCACCTGCACGTGTGCACGGTGGATGTGGGCGAGGGCGAGCCGCTCCAGATCGTGTGCGGCGCGCCGAACGTCGCCCAAGGGCAACTGGTGCCGGTGGCGCTCGTGGGCGCGCAGCTGCCGGGCGGGGTCAAGATCAAAAAGGGCAAGCTTCGGGGTGTTGAGTCAAGCGGCATGATCTGCTCAGGGCCGGAACTTTTGATTCCGGATGGGCTGTACCCCCACTGCGGCGACAAGGGGATATTGGTGTTTGAGGAGGACTACGCGCCCGGCAGTCCCGTGCGCGACATCCTGCGCCTGGACGATCAGGCGATCGATTTTGAAATACTGGCCAACCGGCCGGACTGCCTGTCGATCTGGGGGCTTGCGCGCGAGTCGAGCGCGGTGTTGGGCGAGTACTGCGTGATGCCGGAGATCGCGGTGGAGGAGACGGGCAAGGGTCGGTTTTCCGACTATGCGCGCGTGCAGGTGCTGGACGATCAGCTGTGCCCGCGCTACTGCGCGCGCGTGATGGAAGGCGTCAAGGTCGGCCCATCGCCCCTGTGGATGCGCGCCTACCTGCACGCGGCGGGCGTGCGCCCGATCAACAACATCGTAGACATCACCAATTTCGTGATGCTCGAGACCGGTCACCCGATGCACGCCTTTGACCTAAGCAAGGTGAAGGATCACACGATCGTCGTCAGGCGCGCCAATCCCGGCGAGACGCTCACCACGCTAGACGGAAAGACGCACAAGCTGACGCGCGACATGCTGGTGATCGCGGACGCGGAAAAGGCGACCGGGCTTGCGGGCATCATGGGCGGCGAGGAATCCGAAATCACGCAGGACACCACCCAAGTGCTGTTTGAGTCGGCGGCGTTTGACCGCGCCAATAGCCGCCTGACCGCGCGCGCGCTGGGCATTCGAACCGAGGCGAGCGGGCGCTTTGAAAAGGGCGTGTGCAAAGAGACCACGCTTGAGGCGCTCGAGCGCGCGTGCATGCTGGTGAACATGCTGGATTGCGCCAACGTGGTGCCCGGCGTGTTCGACCACGATCCGACGCCGCAAGCGCCCAAGGTGATCGAGGCGAGCGTCGAAAAGATCAACCGCCTGATCTCAACCGACCTCTCGGGCGAAAAAATGGCGGATATTCTGGGGCGTCTGTTCATCGACACCACGTTAATGGGCGACACGCTCTCGAGCGAGGTGCCCGCGTGGCGGCTGGACGTGGAGGGCGAGGCCGATCTGGCGGAGGAGATATTGCGCCTGTACGGCTATCAGCACATCCCGTCAACCCTGATGAGCGGCGTCACGATGGTCGGGATGCGCTCGGAAAACCAGTATCTGGCAGACGAAGTCAAGCGCGCGCTGGTCGGCATGGGCTTTTATGAGGCGCTCAACTTCTCCTTCATCAGCCCCAATTGGCTTGCCATGCTCGGCCTTGCGCCGGAGGACGCGCGCCTGCACCCGGTCGCGCTGCGCAACCCCCTGGGCGAGGACACCTCGGTCATGCGCACGACGCTGGCCCCCTCGATGCTTGCGACGCTTGCGACAAACGTCAACCGCGGCAACGCCGGCGGCGCGCTGTTTGAGCTGTCCACCGTCTTTACGCCGACGGAGCCGGGAAAACTGCCCAACGAGCGCAAGGTGCTCGTTCTGGGCATGTACGCCGATCAGATGGATTTTTACCAGATCAAGGACGCCTGCGTGTGCCTGCTTCAGCACTTTGGCATCGTGCCGGCCGCGCGCAAGGGCGGGGATCCCTACTACCATCCCGGCCGCAAGGCGGTTTTGATGGACGGCGAGCGCGTGATCGGGCAGTTGGGCGAGGTGCATCCCGACGTCGCCGCCGCCTTCTCGATCGAGGGAAAGCGCGTGTACCTGGCGGAAATCGATTTGGAGGCGGTCAAGGCGCTTGCGCGTCCGGTGCCGCCCGTCGCGGCGCTGCCGCGCTTCCCGGCGGTCAGCCGCGACCTGGCGCTGGTCATGGACGAAGCGGTGGGCATTGGCCCGGTCATGGAGACCATCCGCCAAAGCGCCGGAAAAGAACTCGAGTCGGTCGGGCTGTTTGACATCTACCGTGGCGCGCAGATGGGACAAGGCAAAAAGAGCGCCGCGTTCGCGCTCTCCTTCCGCGCGTCCGATCGGACGCTCACCGAAAGCGAAATCGCTTCCCGCATCGGAAAGGTGCTCGCGCAGGTGCAGGCGCAGTACGGGGCGGAACTGCGCAGTTAGCCTAATTCGTGGCGCATCGTGTCGAAAAGACGGATGCGCCACGAACATATATGACAAAAGTATGACATTTCATGGAAAGCATTGACACGGCATAGTTAATAATCCTATAATAAAAACGGGTATGCCATATAATGGAGGGCTTTGAGATGAAGCGTGTGTTGCTTTTCCTGCTGGTTATGACGATGGTGCTGGGGAGCGTGCCTGCCGCAATGGCGGCCGAGGCGCAACCGGAGGCGAAGGTCAGCAAAGTAAACGCGCGGATCACCGCGTATACGGGGTATCTAAAGGAGCTGTTTGACGATACCGACAAGGGGCGCATCAGCCATGTGGGCATTGCCGACATCAACAAGGACTACCAGCCGGAGTTGTTTTACATCCTGCGGGAGAAGTCCGGGCTGAGCCAGTTCCACTTTTGCCGTTACGAGGCGGAAGAAGTGGCGGAGTACGACATCGAGACCAACTACATCGGCGTCAATCCCACCGGCATCGGCCTTGAGCGCCGCAACCGGAAGGGCACGAGCGAGCATTGCTGGGTGTTGACCTCGAGCGGAAAGAACCCGAACAAGTACAGCGAGAAATTGTGGAACATCTTTGACCGCGCGGATTCCAGCCTGAACAACGAAGTGAAGTTCCGCAGGGCTTGGAAAAAGAATGCCAACCGGTATTTTATCGACGAAGAGGAGACGGTCAAGTCTGCCTATATCGACGAACTCGACTGCTTTGAGCGCACGTGGCCGCTCGCCTCGGACAGGCACTACCGGAATCGCGGCTTCATCCGCAAGGTGTCCTCGCCCAGGTCTTGGACAAGCGTGCGCAGGGCGTTAAGCTACGCGGCGAACGCATGGATGGCGTCATAGGTGATTGCAAAAGCCGTTGCGCGATTGCGCCGCGGCTCTTAGTCCCCCAAGTGTCCTACTGTTCTTGTCGTATTTAGCCTCGGCAATCGGCCGGGCTTTGTTGCATGCCGCGGTATGCCGCTGCATACGTTTCTAGGTAAACGATGGAGGTTGGACGCGAATTTTAATTGTCTCTATGGCCCGCAAAAAAGCGGTTGGGCGTGAAAATACGGGGTCTTCCATGGGGTAAAGTGATTGGATGGCAGGAAATAGACGCGAATGAACGAAACCGGAAAAGAAGAAGGAGGATTCTCATCATGAAGCGCAAGATATGGTTGACCGCATGGCTGACCCTGCTCATATTGGCCTTCGCGGGCGGTGCGGCGATGGCGGACGAGGCGGGGACAAATGAGGCTAAAATCGGAAACACACAAGTTGAAATTCGGGATGATGCAGACATCAAGATGAACTTCTATTCGTCCGATAAGCAGAAATACTATACAACAATGGAAGAAGCAACAGAAGACGGCGCAAAAAATATTTCTGTGGTGGGTCACGCGTTGCTGACGCAAAGCGTGGCCGTTCAGGCGGGAACGTCGCTTACGGTTCCGAATGGAAAGAAGCTTGAGGTTTCGACAGGTACCACGCTCACCGTGAACGGAACACTGACACTGTTTTCCGACGCGCAGATGGCCGTTTCAGGTCAGATTACGGCAAAGCCGGGTTCCACGCTGGTGATCGATGGGGTTATGGACATTGGGATTGGCGGGAAGGTCACGGCGGAGGTCGATTCTAAGCTGGATATCGGGGACACGGCAATAATTACGGATAGCACCACTAAACAGGATGGACTGGAGATCTGGACCGACAACGTGATGGATAGTGGCGATAGAATGCCCATCCAGTCGACCAAATACCGCATCAACTACGGCCCGGCGGGCAAGGTGAATAGGATTAGTGGCATCCCGGACGATGGACTGGTGGCCAGGAACAAGAAAGTGAAGCTCAAGATTTTGGATGAATACCGCCCGTGGTTCACGGGGTGGACGGTTTCGCCTGCGATAGATCCCTCAGTTGAACTGAAGGCCTACGAGATCAAATTTAATGTAACCCGAGCCTGCACGGTGACGGCGACATTTGCTTCGCCGTCTGATCCGGAGGCGGCACCGCTCAAGGTCACGCCGGGTGCGGTGACGGTTGAAATTGGCAAGACGGCGCGGCTGGTGGCCTCGAAAGATGGCGCGGCGGTTGCGGCAAATTGGCTGAGCAATGCGCTGAGGGTTGTGTCGGTGGACGAGAACGGGCTTGTGTATGGCTTGGCCGAGGGCAGCACGACGGTCACGGCGATGTTTGGAAACGAGCGCGCGAGCTGCACGGTGACGGTGACCAAGCCAGTGACGCCCGGCCCGACCCCGATCCCGGAGAGCGAGCCCGACGCGAGCGAGACGGTGATCGGCGTCTGGACAGACGAGCTGGCGGTCGCCAAGAAGGG
>JAVXNW010000021.1:0-28576 GCA_036645575.1 Clostridia bacterium
CCGTGCTTCCCCGTCATCTGTTTGATCCTCAAAACAAGCGGCTGCGGCACGAAACTTCTTTCGTGTCACAGCCCCTTTTTCATGGCGTTAACGAGGTTCAGCCTTCCAGGGCGGTCTTGGCGGCAATGCGGCCAAAAACCGTGACGTCGGCCAATGCGTGGCTTCCCAGACGGTTGTCGCCGTGAATGCCGCCGGTCACCTCGCCTGCGGCAAACAGGCCGGAAATCCGCGCCCCGTTTTCATCCAACACATGCGCCGTCGTGTCAATATCGACGCCGCCACAGGTGTACAGAACCATCGGATACTGCTTGCTGGAGCAGTAGTACGGGGCTTTTCCAATCGGGCATTCCGCCAGCGTGCGGCCAAATTCATCTTGCGCGTTGCCAGAAACCAGCGCGTTGTACGCGTCAAACGTCGCCTGAAGGTTTTCAAGGGGCATGCCCGTCTTCTGCGCGAGTTCCTCCATGGATTCCGCCTTGATGACGTCGCCGCTTGCGATCAGCTTATCCGCTTTTTCCTGACTCGCTTCCGCGTCTACGATCGTCTGGTCGATCAGAATGTAGCAATAACCGCCGGTCTGATCCAGAACCGAGCGACTCATCTTGTCGCGGCGGCCATCCTCTGCGGTAAAGCGCTTGCCCTCTTGGTTGAGGTACAGCACGGAGTTGTTGTTGCCGGGCAGCGTGGTAAGGCTGGTGGGCAGCATTTGGACATAATCCATGTCAATCAATTTCGCACCCACCGCTTCGGCCATCACGAGCCCGTCGCCCTGCGCGGAGGCGACGCTCAGCGATTTGGTGTTCGGGCCGATTTTGCTGCTGTACTGCATGCACAGATCCAGATTGGAACCAAAACCGCCGGTGGTCAGGATGACGCCCTTTGTCCCATATACTTCGTAGGTGTTGCCATCGGCACCGCTGGCGCGCACACCGACAACGCGGCCATCCTTCACGATCAGCTCGGTCGCCTTTGTCTCATAAAGCACCGGAATTTCGAGCGCCTCGACATTTTCGCGAAGCACTTGAACCAAATGCGAGCCGGATTTCTCGATGTTGGAGTGGGTGCGCGGCCACAGCGAACCGATCACCTGAAACACGGTGTCATTCCACTCGACGCCCAAATCGCCCAGCCAATGGAGGCCGTCAAGGGCATTTGTGCACATCACCTCGACCAATTCCTTCTTGGCCAATTCATCCCCGCCCTCATAGACCTGCTGGATATGCTTTTCAACGGAGTCTTCAATGCCCTGCGGCGTCTGACGCTCGGGATCGACTGCGGCGTAGTTTCCACCGGAAGCGGCGGTGTTTCCGCCAAGGGCTGCCGTCTTTTCAATGATGATGGCGCTGCCGCCCAGCTGCGTCGCCTGAATGGCCGCAATGCTTCCCGCACCGCCGCCGCCGATCACGACGATGTCCGCTGACTGCTCAATCACTTTGCCTGCGCTTGCCGCTTTCTGCGGGGCGACCATGAACGCCGCCACATCAAGGCCCGCCTGCGTCAGGCAGTCTTCCACAGCGGCAATGATCGCCTTGCTGGTGTTGGTCGCGCCGGAAACCGTATCGACGGCCAGCGTCTGCCCCTGTACAATCGCTGCGGGAATGCGCTCAATGGCCGGATCGGAAATGCCGACAGTCTCCCCGTGTTCCGTCACCTTTACACCCGCAATGCGTGCCTCTTCGATCACCACTTCGACCGCAACCGAGCCATTGTTGCCCTCGCCATGGCCCGTATAGGTCCCGGGTGTCGCGGCCAAGGCAACCTGCCCAAACGCCAGACAGCTGAGCAGTCCTGTCAAGATCAGAATCCGCGCGATGAGATGATTTCTGCGTTTCATGTGAACATCCCCCTGTAAGTTTATTTGCCGTCTCTATACCGCACTGATTGTACAGCATACCATAATCGTAAGGTCAACCGGCAAATAAGACCATTATAGGGGGATTTAGCCGCCTTGCAGGGCGTTTTAGGGCGTGATTTTCCCAAAAGCTTGCTATTGTCATCGTGATTGTGTGAATAAACCCGTATATATGGGGTGCTTAGCCGATGGGGTGCTTAATCAATGGGATATCCGTTCAATCAATGGGGAACCACGCGTTTTGATACGTACAGTAGCCGCGCGCTGAGGCGCTCATGATGTCCATGCGCGTAATCACGTCGCCCGTCAAGGTGAGCCCGTTTTCCCGCAGGTAATCAAGCGCCCCGTGTATGCGCTTGCTCAGCGGCAGCATCTTGTCAAAACCGTCTCCGCCAATCACCGTGTGCACGCAGAGGCGCTCCGGATAGTATTTTACATATTGGCTCTCTTGGATTTTCCACACCTGTGCGTCGCGCTCCAAAATACCCAGCGCGGAACAGCGATGCTCCGTATCGTCACAGACATCTTTTAATGAATAGCGAATCGTATTGTAGACAAACGGCATCATGGACAACCATTCCTGCGTCAATCGATGGATTTGGGGGTCGGCGCTAAACGTGATATCCTGCATGTTCTCCATGCGGTACATGGCCGGACGCTGCACGATTTGGCATTGTCCAAGGTCTGCTGACAAATTTGCCAACTGCCCTTTCAGCGTTCGCAGGTTGTTTAAAATATGAACCTTTTCCACGATCTCCTTTTCCAGATCTGTGGCTTTGCGCTCTGCCATCTCAATGGTTGATTCCACACTGCCCGTATTGAGCAGTTCCGCCGCTTCTGAAACCGAACACCCGTATTTCAGGTATTTCCGCACATGAATCAACATGCCATAGTCCCACACGGTGTAATAGCGATAGCCGCTCTGATCGTTGCGCTCAGGATTCAGCACGCCTTTTTCTTCGTAATAGCGAATCGTTTGCGGTCCGATTCCGACAAGATCGGATATCCGTTTAATGGTATACATCGTTTGATCTGTTCTCCCTTGCGTTGATGGCGATGGCATTGCGTAGTAGTGTAGCAGAAAGTCCTTGATAATGCAAGATGGATCAAGCGGGGCTGAGCGCGGCAAAAGGCAAATAAAATAAGGCGGCACCGGTAAAACCGATCGCCGCCCCATCCGCGTTGGGATTGTCTTCGTCTAATGCAATTTCAGCCATTGACGCGCCGTTGCCGATGCGCCGGGTATGGCGCCAACGGCGCTGGTTGCTTGCTTGTTACTTGCCGGTCACCGCGTTGGCGCCTGCGATTCGGCCGTAGTAGATTGCGGAGCCGATTGCCATGCCGCAGCAGGGGTATTCGGTTCCGAACAGGCCTTCGAAGGCGACTTCGCCTGCGGCGTACAGGCCGGGGATGGGCTGATCCTTGGTATCCAGCACGTGGCTGTCCATGTCGGTCGTGAGGCCGCCGTAGCTCACGGTGACGGAGGGCTGCATCTTGATCGCCGCATAGGTGGGGCCGGTCAATTTGATCAGCTTCTCGGCGGGCTTGCCAAAGTCGTCATCGACGCCCTTGTCGCACAGTTCGTTGTAGCGATTGACCGTGGCGGAAAGCGCCGCGGGATCCACTTCGATGAGCTTGGCCAGTTCTTCGATCGAGTCCGCCTTGGGCGTGCTGTCCTGCGTGAGCGCGTACTGAACGGTGCCGCTCAGGTCATTTGCGTCGCAGATGTAGTAGCCCAGGTTGCTGCCGGTCTTTTGCAGCTGGTCGCCCACATGGTACTGATAGGTGTATTCGTTGGCGACGCGCGCGCCCGCCTTGTTCACGATCAGACCCGCTTCTTCGTTGATGCCCACGCCGCTCGTAAAGGAGACGTACACCACCATCGCGTAGTCGGGAATGGTCACGCGTGCGCCCACCTTTTCCGCCATCACGAGGCCGTCGCCCACATTGCCGACCGGAACGCTCGTCACGTAGCCTTCGACTGCCGGCTGATTTTTGTAGTAGTCGCGGTTCTGCGCATAGCCGCCGGTCGCCAGAATGGCGGAATTTGCGTGAACGGTCAGCTTGCTTCCGTCCTGCATCGTCGCGGTCATGCCGATCACCTTGCCCGCTTCGTCGGTTATCAGGCCGTCCGCGGTCGCGCCGTAGAGGATCTTGCCGCCCGCGTCATTGTAGGTCTTGGTCATCGGGACGGTAAACTGTCCACCATGGCCGTCGGTCATGCCGCCTGCGCCCAAGGCGTTGTGCACGCGCCACGGCGTGAGCGAGGCGTGGATCGCCTCGACGTCCTTCATCTGAACGCCCATGTCGGTGATCCAGTTGAGCGTATCCACCGAATGATCGACAAACGCCTTGACCTTGTCGTCGTCCAGCGCGTCGCCGCCCACGCCCTTTAGGTATTCAAACGCCGCTTCGGGCGTGTCTTCAAAGCCCTGCGCCTTTTGCCATTCGCTGCCGATCGCCAGGATTTTTCCGCCGCTGCGCGCGGTTGCGCCGCCGGTGATCTCCTGCTTTTCAAGGATCAGCACGTTCGCGCCCGCACGGCGCGCCTCAATGCCCGCCGCGAGACCCGCCGCGCCCGCACCGGCGATCACGACGTCCACCGTCGCCTCGGTATCCTGAATAGGGGCGGGCTCGACCGTCTTGGCCTTGAGCGCCTCGACGTCGGCGCCCGCCTGCGTGAGGGCGTCGGTGACCGCGCCCAGAATCGCGGCGCAGGTGATCGTCGCGCCGCTCACCATGTCGATGGACAGCGTCTGGCCGTCCAGAATCTGCGCGGGGATCACGACGTCCGGGGTCTCCATAAGGCCTCGGCCGATGCCGTAGGTCTCCTTGAGGTCGATCAGCTTGATGTCCGTGATCGCGTCGGCCGAGACGGTGACTTCCGCCGTGACCGGGCCCTTCATGCCGTTCGCGGTGCCGGTGTAGGTTCCGGCCGTGTAGCCGTCCGCAAATGCGGCGGCGGGGATCAGCAACGCGAGGATCAGCATCAACGAAAAAATTCTACGCTTCATGACTTGTATCTCTCTTTCTCTTTATGTACTTCGGCGGCGTCAGCCGATGGTCTTCATGTACTCAACCGCGTTTTGCGCCGCAATGCGGCCGTAGGTGATTGCGGTTGAAATGGTGTATCCGTTCGAGTTGGTCGTCGCGGTCACTTCGCCCGCGGCGTACAGGCCGGGAATGGCGCTTCCGTCAAAACGCGTGACTTCGGCCTTGGCGTTCTTGGTGATGCCGCCGTGGCAGACGCTGGCAAAGAAGGTGGTCTTGAGCGCGTAGAACGGCCCCTGCGCGATCGGCATGAAGAAGGTGTTGCGGCCAAATTCGGTGTCGGCTTGCGCCTTGACCATCTCGTTCCACGCGTCCACCGTCGCCTTGAGCCCCTCGGCGTCCACGCCGATTGCCGCGGCCAATTCGTCCAGCGTTTCCGCAATGGTCACGCCCGCGTGGGTCTTGGCGTCCTCCGCCAGGTTGAACTGCGTCATCGCCGCATGGTCGTTGATCGAGTAGAAGTAGTCCGCGCCCTGCAAGCCGTACTGCATGATCAGCGCGTCGCGGTTCTCCTGATTGTAGGTCTGCGCGATCCGCTTCTCGTCCATGAAGCGCTGCCCCGCGAGGTTCACAAAGATCGTGTACATGTAGGGCGTCTGGCTGGTCGGGTTCTCGTACTCGCGCAGATAGCACTGGATCTGCTCGGCGTTGTTGACGCCCGCGCCGATCGCCGTCGCCATCAGCAGGCCGTCGCCGGTCGCGCCCGGCATCATGCCGGCCTGGAAGACCGCGTTGGCCGGGTGCAGGCGGGTGAACAACTCGCGGTTGGCCGCATAGCCGCCGGTCGTCAGCACGACCGCCTTGGCGCCAATGCGAACCGGCTTGTCGTTTTGCATGACCACCGCGCCCGAAACCACGCCATCTTGATAGATGAGCTCGGTCGCGCGGCTGTTGGTCTCCACCGCAATCGCGGGACGCGCGGCAATCGCCGCCTCGTAGGGCGCGCGCATCGCGGCGCCTTTGCCCGCCACCGTGTGAATGGCTTCGAAGTTGCCGTAGCCGGGCTTGAGTCCCACCTCGGGGTTGAAGGGCACGCCCACGGTGTCAATCAGCCAGTCGATCGTCTCGCCGCTCTTCTCGGTCGTGATCCAAGTGAGTTCCGGGTCAAGCGTGTACGCCTTTTCGCGCATCTGGTCGGCCATCATGTCCTTGGGATCGACGTGTAGGTCGAGCGCCTTGGTGACCTGCGTCTCGTAGCCGCCCAGGATGCCGTCTGAGACAAACGCGGCGCCGCCGGTGTAGCCGAGCTTCTCCACCACCAAGATGCTTTCGCACCCTTGATCGGCCGCTTCAATCGCGGTCGTCATGCCGGCGACGCCGCCGCCGATGATGAGCATGTCCACCGTGCGATCGTAGGGCGTCTCCTCCGCCGCCAGCGCCATGCCGGTCGTCATCATGAGCACCGCCAAAATCAGAGACAGGATACCGCGTAACTTGGTCTGCATGTCTTCTTCCTCCATCTGTGTTGTTGTATTCGAGCCGCGTCGCGCGGCGTGTACGCGTTTAAAAGGGATTTAAGGCGTATTTTCCCGGGATTACAGCGGCTTTAGGCAACCCGCGACGCTTTCGCGACAGGCGCGCCAGAAGTTCTCGTCCTCCAACGCGTCCGGCACATCCACCACGTAGTTGAGCGCCGCCGCGCCGATGCCAAAGAACATCTCGCCCAATAGCGAGGACGGCAGGTCCTTGATCTCGCCGCGCGCAATGCCCTGACGAATGATCGTATCGACCGGCTCAAACTGCAAAAACTGCTGCTGATAGCGGCTGCCCTGCCCAAACTTGGGCGAGGAAAAGTACATGCGCTCCATGCGGATTTCCTTGGGATTATTTAGCGCCCAGCGCACCACGTTTTCCATTCGGCGCTCGAGCTTCCCAATGGCCGATTCGATCCGGTCAAGCCCCGCCTGACAGGCCTCCACGTCGTGCCGGTGACATTGCCAAAAAGCCGCCTCAATCAACTGCTCTTTGGAGGAAAAATACAGATAGACCGTGCCCTTTGCAACCTGCGCCTTTTCGGCAATGTCCGCAATCGACCCATTGTCCAACCCCACTTCGTAAAACAAATCGATCGCCGCCGTCAAGATGCGCTCCCGCTTGTCGTTTGTATTCATCGTCGCTCCATCTCAAATGACTGACCGTTCAGTCATTTACTGTGTTAATCATATCACAAGCGTTGCGTGCTGTCAATCGTTTTTTCACAAAAAAACCCATTGTTTTTTGCGCTCGGTGAGGGTTTTGCCCCATATCGGGGGATGATTGCGCCGAAAGCGCGGGGGCTTTGCGTGGATTATGGATTTAATATCGGATTCGCCGGAAATGCCCTTGACGCTTGAGAGAAAGTGCGGTAAACTGATAGGGCGATTAGCCACGGCTATTGCCAAGATGTTACTGCGTGAAGGAGGTGGCCCGTAATGGACGAAGGCGGAAGATGTCTGACGACTGAGGGCGTGCCTCGATCATGCGCGGGTCGCCTCTTTTTATCGATTTCCCCAAAGCCCACTGGCCAATTCGCGTAGCGCGCCGGAAATGCGCCGGGGTCGTCCGCCTATGATGGCGGCAGCGCGCAGCGCGGGACGCGTCCCTGTGGGCACATGCCGGAAATAGCGGGCATTTCGATAAACTTGGGCCGACCTTCCTATCGTCAGGCAAAGCACTCATCCTCATAAGACACCGCCAGCCGTCCGGACACTTTTTCAAATTTGATGAGTGTCTGGTTTTTGCGTGTGCAAAAAATAAGGAGGTGCAATTGCGATGGAGTGGGAAATCATTAAGAGCCGACTTGACCACTTGCTTGAGACACAGCGTCACGGCGAATTGCGTGGCGCGCTGATGATGCTCAACGAAGTGGATATCGCAGAATACCTGCAAACCATCGACAAGGATAAGCTGTTGATGGTCTTTCGGATTCTGCCCAAGAACATATCGTCCGACGTATTTGCCTACATGGACGCCGACCAGCGCCAGACGCTGATTGAGTCGATCGGCGACGCGGAGGCGGCCAGGTTGGTAGACGCCATGTTCATCGACGACGCCGTCGATTTTCTGGAGGAGCTGCCGGCCAACGTGGTCAAGCGGGTGCTTCAAAACACCGGACTTGATCGGCGCAACCTGATCAATCAATTCCTGCGCTACCCGGACAACTCAGCCGGCTCGATCATGACGATCGAGTACTGCGAGTTTCATCTGGGCGCAACCGTCCAGCAGGCGATGGCCGAGATCAAGGCGACCGGCATCGACAAGGAGACCATCTACACGCTCTATGTGATCGACGACAAGCGCCAGTTGGTGGGCACGGTGGCGCTGCGCAAGTTGATCTTGAGCGACAGCAACACGCTGATTGAGACGCTGATGGAGACCAATGTGATCTCGGTTCAGACGCTGGACGATCAGGAGACGGTTGCGGACACCGTGCGAAAGTACGACCTCATGTCGATCCCCGTCGTGGACAAAGAGGGGCGCCTTGTCGGCATCATCACGGTTGACGACATCGTGGACGTCATCGAAGAGGAAAACACCGAGGACTTTGAAAAGATGGCCGCGCTGCTCCCTTCGGACAGCGAATACCTGAAGACGAGTTCGTTCAAACTGGCGCTCAACCGCATCCCGTGGCTGCTGATTCTCATGCTGTCGGCGACATTTACCGGCATGATCATCACCAATTTTGAAGGGCTGCTCAACTCATCGGCGGTGGGCATCATCCTGACCAGCTGCATTCCGATGATGATGGACACCGGCGGCAACTGCGGCTCTCAAGCCGCGACGCTGTGTATCCGCGGTCTGGCGCTTGGCGAACTGGAATTTAAAGATACGTTCTTGGTGCTCTGGAAGGAAGTACAGGTGTCGGTCATGGTGGGCCTCGTGCTGGCCGTGATCAACTTTGGCCGCCTGATGCTCTTTGGGGGCGCGGGCATGACCTTTATGATTGCCTTTGTCGTGGCGGTCAGCATGTTCTTGACCGTCATATTCGCCAAGACCATTGGCTGCGTGCTGCCCATGCTCGCCAAGAAGATTCACCTGGACCCGGCGCTCATGGCAAGCCCCTTGATCACCACGATCGTAGACGCCTGCTCGCTGACCATCCTGTTCTCCATCGCGACCGAGCTGTTGCCCTTCTAACCCGGATCGCGCTCGCCCCACACCTTGCTGCCTAAAGGGCGTCAAGGTGTGGGGCGAAAAAAAAGTCCGCGCAAAAAATGCGCGGGCTTTATTTGATGAGCGCTGTCTATAAGCCGAGTTCTGTCGCGGACGACCATCTATCTAGGCCCGCAGTTGCCAGCGGGCTCAGGCGATTACCCGGGAGCGTGACGGGCCGCCACATATACTCCCCTATCAATCTTGCACCGGGTGGGGTTTACATAGCGGACAAGTTGCCATGCCGCTGGTGAGCTCTTACCTCACCTTTCCATCCTTACCGACCGAAAAGCGCCGCTAGGCGACCCTTCTCGGCAGGCGGTATCTCTCTGTTGCACTTTCCTTGGAGTCGCCTCCACCGGGCGTTACCCGGCACCCTGCCCTACGGAGCTCGGACTTTCCTCACGTGCGTGGCCAAAACCACGCGCCTGCGGCCGTCCAACAGCCTCATCAAACTGTAATAACTTATATAACGGCGTCTTCCGGCACGTAGATGATGCGGCCGCAGTTGTCGCACTCCACGATCTTGTCGCCCGAACGGATGTCGCGCAGCATGACCGAGGGCAAGGACATGTGGCATCCGCCGCACTGGTCGCCTTCCATCATGGTCATCGGCGGCATGACGTGCTGCTTGATGGCGCGGTAGCGCTCAACCAGCTTGGCGTCAATGCCCTGCGCCAGCGCGTCGGCGCAGTCGCGCAGTCGCTTAAGCTCCAGCGAATCCTTTTTGAACTCCAAGTCGTATAGGCCCTTGATCTGGTCGTATTCGGCCTTGGTCTTGGCGGCGCGCACGCGGATCTCCTTCTGCTGGCGGTCGCGGGTGTCCGCGTCCTTGCGCAGCTTTTGAAGCTCCTGCTCGTAGTGCGTCAGCGAATCGACCAACTTTTGCATTTGGCCAATCTGCTTTTCCGCCTCCTCGGGATCGGTGGGCGTATTTTCCTGGAAAAACGCTTGCTGGGTCGCCAGCAGACCGGCCAGACGATCGGATTCGTCGCTGATCGCGTCCAAGCGATCGCCCATCGTCGCGATGTCGCCCTCGATGCGCTTCATGTTATTCTGCTGATCCACCAAAAAGGCGCGATGTTTGAGCAGCTTTTGGCGATTGGGCGCCTGACGCATTGAGGTCTCGAATTTGTCGGCCTCAATATCCGACTGCATGAAATTCCACAGCAAATCAAGTTGCACGATATTCCTCCTTAGAACGGCTTCGATTGACATTCAACAACCATTACATCCCATTGTAACGCATCTAGCCGGTTTTGTAAACCCATTCGCATAGCTTTTACCGAAGGACGCTCGGTTTCTAGGTGTCCGCACTCGAGCAGCGTCATCCCCCAGCTGGTCGCGTCCAGCGCGTCGCTGTGATGCACCTCGCCCGTCACAAAGCAATCCGCGCCCGCCGCGTGGGCGATCTTCCAAAGCGATCCGCCCGCGCCGCCGCATACCGCCACGCGCGTGATCGCCTGCTCGGCGCTTCCGTAGAAGCGCACCGTGCCGCCTAGGCGCTCCTCACAGAGCGCGCCAAGGGACTTGAGCGTTCCGTTCCAATCGCCCAGACGCAGCCCGTCTTCGAGCGCTGTGACGTTTTCAAGGCCCAGCCGCTGCGCCAGACAGTCGTTTACGCCGCCCTGCGCCCGGTCAAAGTTCGTGTGCGCCGCAATCAGCGCGCAGCCCGAGCGAATGAGCTGGCACAACAGCGCGCCCTCCGGGTCGTCCTCGCGCAGGTGCTTGCGCGCGTGAAACAGGATCGGGTGGTGCGTGACGATCAGCTGCGCCCCGACGCTTTGCGCAAACTCGATCACCTCGCCCGTCAGATCCAGCGCGCACACCACCGCGCTGACCGCGCGATCGGGCGCGCCCGCAAGCAGACCCGCGTTGTCCCACGCTTCCTGCGTGGCAAAGGGCGCCATCTGGTCAATCAGCGCGTAGAGATCCTTCACCGTCGGTGTCATTGGCTACCTTCTTCCACACGCGCAATTCGATTTGAAGCGCCTGCGCCCACACTTCCTGCCCGGCCAGCGCGCCCCTTAGCGCCTTCTCCCCCACGCGAACGCGTGCGCGCGCGTAGTCGCCCAGCGCCTGGGGTTGCTTTTTTGCGAGCACCGGACCTACTACGCGTTCGGTTTCGCTCAAGCGCATCTTCCCCGGCGCGGCGGAAATGACCACGTAAAACCGCCCGTTTGCCCGCGCCAACATTTCATCGACGATGGCGTAGCCGTTTTCCTCGAGGTACGCGCGAAGCAGCGGCGCGTCCACGTTGGGCTGAAGGACGAGCGTGGCCGTTCCAAGCTTTGCCCGCCCGCGCGACAGGATGCCGCAGATGGTCTCCGCACCCATGCCCGCCAAAATAACCGCGTCCACCGGCCCTTCAAGCGCGTCGGCGCCGTCGCCCAGGCAAAAATCCGCCCGATCCGAAAGGCCCATCTCCCGCATCAGCGCCTCCGCCTTTTGAAGGCTCGCCGCGCTCACGTCGGTAAACCGCACGCGCGCGCACCTGCCTGTTTCAAGCAGGTGCGCGCCCAAATAGCCGTGGTCGGTTCCAATGTCGGCCGCCAAGTCGCAGGGCGGCGTCAAGTCGTAGACGGCGTTCAGCCGCGTGTCCAGCGCGTTCAATCCAGTGAATCCTTGAGCTTTCTCGAGCGACTCGGGTGGCGCAGCTTGCGCAGCGCCTTGGCTTCGATCTGGCGAATGCGCTCGCGCGTGACCTTAAAGTACTTGCCCACCTCTTCAAGGGTGCGCGCGCGGCCGTCTTCCAGGCCAAAGCGCAACTTAAGCACCTTTTCCTCGCGCGGCGTGAGCGTCGAAAGCACGCTCATCAGTTGCTCCTTGAGCAGCGTAAACGCGGCGGCTTCCGCCGGCGCGGGCGCGTCGTCGTCGGGAATGAAGTCGCCCAAGTGGCTGTCCTCTTCTTCGCCGATCGGCGTCTCCAGCGACACCGGCTCCTGCGCGATCTTGATGATCTCGCGCACCTTTTCCTCGGAAATGCCCATCTCCTCGGCGATCTCCTCGGGCGACGGATCGTGGCCATATTCCTGCATCAGCTGGCGCGACACGCGAATCAGCTTGTTGATGGTCTCCACCATGTGAACCGGAATGCGAATCGTGCGCGCCTGATCCGCAATGGCCCGGGTGATGGCTTGGCGAATCCACCAAGTCGCGTAGGTCGAGAACTTGTAGCCCTTGCGGTAGTCGAACTTCTCGACCGCCTTGATGAGGCCCAAGTTGCCCTCCTGGATCAAATCGAGGAACAACATGCCCCTACCCACGTAGCGCTTCGCGATCGAAACCACCAGGCGCAAGTTGGCCTCGGACAGCTTGTGCTTGGCGTCCTCGTCGCCCGCCTCCATGCGCTGCGCCAGGCTGATCTCTTCATCCGCCGTGAGCAGCGGCACCTTGCCGATCTCCTTTAGGTACATGCGCACCGGATCGTCTATCGAGACGCCATCGGGCACCGAAAGATCCAGATCGTCGTCGTTCATCTCCATGACGGGCTCCGGTTCCGGCTCCTGCGCCTTGTCGGTGTTGACCACCTCAATGCCCATGCCGTCCAGCGTGTCCATCACCTTTTCAATCGTATCCGACTCAAGGTCCAATTCGGCCAATTGTTCAATAATTTCCTTGTACGTCAATACGCCCTTTGCTTTTCCGGTCTCGATCAATTCTTGAACGCGGTTATGTACATTTTCCATCGTGGCCTTATCCAAACGGTTCACTCCCTCCGACCGGTCTACCAAGCGACTTATTTGGCTTTTGTTTCCTGCGCGCCCATCATCTCTTGATCGCTAGCGCGGCAACAGTTCCCCCATGCGGGCAAGTAGCGCCCGCTTTTCATCTGGCGCAGCCGTCTTGTATGCCTGCTTTAAGCCCTCGACTTCGCGTGCCGCGCGCAACTTTCGAATGCTGCTCAGGCAATCCTCCGCCACCATCAGCGCCTTTTGTTCGTCCGGCATGACCTCTTCGCTCAGCGCGCGCGCCGCGCGCTCGCGCATCTCCTCGGGCACCTCGTCAAGCACGGCGGCAGGCGATCTGCCTTGGATGAGCTCCTGCGCCATGCGTCTGTACAGCTCGTCGTCGAAATCCTGTGGCTTGACCGTCTCGCTGGCGATCAGGCGACTGCCCAACAGCGCAATCAGCGTGCGCTGCGCCCGTTGCAGTTCGTCTTCGCCCACTTCGGGCGCGCGCTTCGTGCGCGCCTTCTCCGGCGCGCCCAACGCTTCTTCGGATACGCCCACCTGCTTTAAGAGCACATCCGATCCAAACCCTGTCTCGATGCTGAGACGTTCGACGTACATCTGCAGTTCAACGGGATTTTTTACCTTGCGCAAAAACGCGCAACAGGTGATGGCGTATTGCGCGCGCACCTCCTGCTTTGAGAGATCCAGCCCTGCGGCCGCGCGCTGCATCCTGTAGGCGATGGGCTCGATCGGCTTCAATTTTTCAAAGCCGCTCGCGCCGCTTAGGCGAATAAAGTCGTCCGGGTCCTGGCCGTCTGGAAACACCAGCACGCGCGCCTTGAGCGACTGCGCCTCGCACAATTCAAGCGCCCGCTCAATCGCCTTTTGCCCCGCCGCGTCGCCGTCATAGCCGATCCAAACCTCCGGCGCGTACCGCTTGAGCAAGCGCGTCTGCTCGTCGGTCAGTGCGGTCCCCAGCGTCGCCACCACGCCCGGCACCCCCGCGCGCCGCAAAGAGACCACGTCCATATACCCTTCAACCAGCACAAGCCGCTTGAGCCCGCGCTCGTTTTTGACGAAATTCATCGCGTACAGGCCTTGCCGCTTGTTGAAAACCGGCGAATCGGAGGTGTTTAGGTATTTGGGCTGAACCTCGCCCATGGCGCGCCCGCCAAAGCCCAACACCCGCCCCTGCGCGTTGATGATCGGGAAGATCGCCCGGTCCCGAAACATGTCAAAGCGTCGGCCTTCCCTGCGAACGGTCAGTCCCGCCGCGACCAATACGTCCTCGTCAATCCCCGAAGCAGTCAAAGACGTCGTCATGTCGTCCCAGTCAGGGCTCGCCGCGCCCAACCCGAAACGACGTATATCCATGTCGTCCAGTCCCCGCTTGTGCAGATACGAAAGCGCATTCGCGCCCGCGCTCGTCCACAACATCTCGTGAAAATAGCGTGCGGCCGCCACATTGGCCGCATAGACCTTCTCGCGCAGCGCCCGCGCGCCGCTCGAGTCGGCGCCGTCGCCCCCGGAAGGCATCTCGAGATTGACGCGATCCGCCAAGTGTTTGACCGCGTCCATGAACTCCATTTTCTCCAGTTCCATCACAAAGTGAATGACGTTGCCGCCCTTGTGACAGCCGAAACAGTAGTACATCTGCGCGTCGGTGTCCACGCTAAAGGATGCGGTCTTCTCGTTGTGAAACGGACACAATCCCCAGTACCTGCGACCCTTTTGCTTGAGGAGCACATATTCGGACACCACGTCGACAATGTTGACCCTCGCGCGCAGATCGTCGAGCCAGGCGTCCGATAATCTCACCAAGCCATCCCTCCCAATTCCCTTTTCGTCCTTTTCGCGGTTGGTAAATTGCGAATCAGGATATGTGTAACGTAATTCGCCGCACACAAGTCATTCTCCTGCACAGGGTGCTCGCTGTGTGCAGAATTAATCGACACGACATCTGTACGTATTTCCGCTATACGGATGGTATATACTCCGCGCATGGCGTCAAACCCTGCAAACCGCAAAAATTTACAGACAAGTAACCGGATTCGACGAATTTTCGGACAAAGCGACCGCAGGGACAACGCGCGTCGTCCCTGCGGTCGATGATCTTGGTTTTCGGGTACCTATCAGCCCAGTCGCTCGGGATAGGTCACCAGCTTGGCCTCGGTGATCCACTGCGCCTTCGCGCCCTCATACAGGTCGGTCTTGATCTTCTCAAGGGCCGACGCCTCAACCGAGGTGCGAATCTGCTCGAGCGGCACCGCGCCCGGCGTCACGTCGTTCATGTAGCGGATGATGTGTATGCCGTTTGTGCCCACCACCGGCTCCGACACGTCGCCCACCTTTTGTAGCGCCATCGCCGCATCGGTAAACGCCTTTTCATAGAGCTCCGTCGTTGCACACACGTAGTAGCCCTTCGTGAGGCCCGGCTCTTCCGTCATGCCCGGATCGTCGCCGTACTGCTCGATCAGCTGGACGAAATCCTCGCCCGCCGCGATCTTGCCCTGCACCTCGGCGACCTTGGCCGAAAGCGTCAGCGCGTACTCGTCCTCCAGCTTCTTGAGCTCGGCCTTCTTGGCGGAAAGCTCCGCCACCAGTTCCTCCCGGGACTTGGCCGGCGCTTCTTCCGGCGCGGGTTCAGCCTGCGCGTCCTGCGCGGGTTCGTCCTGTGCGGGTTCCGCCTGCGCGTCCGGCACGGCGGTGGGTTCCGCTGCCTGCTTTACTTCGCCGTCGCTCTCGACGAGCGCCGCATCAGGCGCAGCCGTTACGTCTGCCGAAGCCGCCGCGTCCGCCTCGGGCGCAGTCGCCGCGCTTGTATCCGCCGAAGCCGCCGCGTCCGCCTCGGGCGCAGCCGCCGCGTCGGTTTCCGGCTCGATGGTCATGCTCGTGTCCACGTCCTCGTCCGGGTTTTCCGCCGCGTAATCGATTTCGTCGATCTGATACTGGAGATCCTCCGCCGCGACCGAGAGGTCGGTGAGCGCGGCTACCTGCTCCTCGGTAAAGGGCAGCAGGATATGCTTGACCGCGCGATAGCCTTCCGGCACCCACGTCATGGTCTCCCCGGACATCGTCGCGTATTCAAAGCCGTAGCGGTCGCTTTCGTAGGTCTCCTTGTCGGCGGCGACGCGCTCGTCGTAGGCCGCTTGGATGTCCGCGTCGCTCACCGCCGCGCCCTTTGTCGCCTCGTCGTACAATTTTCCCTGCCACGACTGATCGATCATGTACTGCGTGGCCTCCTCGATGGAATAGCCCTGCTCTTTCAGGAACTCCTCCACCTGCGCGCGCACTTCTTCGTCGGTATTTCCCTCAAAGTAGGTCGAGTAGTAGCTGATGATGTCCTCGTACTCGGCCTTGGCCTTTTCCTCAAACGCCGCCCTGTCGGCATCGGTCACGGTGGTGTAGCCCAGCTGCTCGGCCTTCGCGCGCACGATGGCGTCCGCGCTCAGGTTGTCGATGATGTCGGACTTGATCGACTTGATCGTCGCGGGATCGTCCAGCGGGTAGTCGTAGCTGGCATAGTAGTCCTCGACCGATTGATACTCATCCATGACCTGAGAGGCCAAGATCTTTCCGCCCGTAAATTCGGCGACGACGGTCGATCCGTCGACCGGCTTGTCCTCGGTTGTCTTCTGGACAATCAGGCTACATCCGGTAGCCAACAGCATTACCACAAGTATCATGGCCAGAATTCTAACGGATTTTTTGGTCATTTACGTATCTCCTCCTAAGTTGTTCGCCTATTATATTATACATAAATCGTGTCCCTTGGCAAGCGATCCTGTGTCATTTATGTGGCAAGTCTGTTGGATGATGGTTTCGAGCACCGCTTTGTCCCGCAATGCGTCCGCGCGCTTGATCCACATGAGCTTGGCGCGCCGCGCGCCGATGCCTTGGTAGAGTGTGCGCGCGTCCGTCGGGTCAGACGTCGGGGCGTCCAGCGCCTGCACAATCAGCGTGGGCGCGACCACCGAAAAGAGGTTGCGGCGCACATGCCGCGCAAGGTGCATGAGCGCGTAGCGCTGCTTGCGCGGCCTCAGCACCACGTCCAGGCACACGAGCGCCTCGACCGGATACCCCTCGGCCACCGCGAGCGCCATCAGCACGCCCTCATTTTGCCCAATGACCGTGACACGTCCGGCCAAGTGGCTAAAATTCACAAACGCATTGCGCGCGTCGTCGATCATCTCGCCAAAGTCCGCGTCGCGTCGCGCGCGCACAATCGAGACGACGCCCCGCGCAATCAGCTGCTCGCCCAGCGCGTCAAGCGCCATGGCGCACCTGTTCTCCCCCGCAAAAAGCAGATATCCCCGCACATCGCCTACCTGCATCATGGCGCGTCCCTCGACTTTCACACAAAGAATAGACGCGAAACGCACGCCATGCGTTCCGCGCCCTTCAATCCTCATTGTATTACAGCACGATCAGCGGTATGCCAGCCTGTACGCCGACCTGCGCAAGCCCTGCGGCCTTTTGAAGCAGCTCGCCCAGCGGGGCCTCACGGGTGAGAACCGCGGTCATCGCGCCGCGCGATTCGACGCGATCAATCGGCATGGCGTCGCACAGCGCGAGCACGCCCTCCTCAACGCGCATCGCCAGGCGCGCAAGGCAGCGATCCGGCTTCACGAACGCGGGCGCATCCGCCTCCGCGTCAAAGGAAATTGGGCTTTCGGGGGCGCGCGCCATCTCGATCAGGTCGCCCACAATCGCGCTGGCGGTGGGCATCATGCCCGCGCCGCGCCCGTAGAACATGACCTCTTCCACGCAGTCGCCCGTCACGCACAGGCCGTTAAATACGTCCTTGACCATCGCCAGCGGGTGCTCGTTTGCCACCCATGCCGGCCGCACCCATCCGGTCCAGTTGTCCTGCACCCTTTCGGCATGGGCGATCAGCTTGACCTGCCCGCCCAGCGCCTTGGCGCACACCATGTCGCGCACGTTGAGGTGCGCAATCCCCTCGGTCGGGATCAGCGCGTCGTCTGACAACTTCGCGCCAAAGGCCGCGTTTGCGAGGATCGCCAACTTCCTGCGCGCGTCCAGCCCCAAGATGTCCGCGTCGGGGTTCTGCTCGACGTAGCCCAGCTCCTTGGCCTCGCCCAGCGCCGCCTGAAAGCTCATGCCGCTTTCGACCATCCGGGTGATCAGGTAGTTGGTCGAGCCGTTGACAATGCCGCTCAGGCGCGTGATGTGATTGCCCGCAAGGCAGGTCTTGATCGGGCGCAGCACCGGCACGCCGCCGCACACCGCCGCCTCATACAGGTACCACGCGTTTTTTTCGCACGCCAGCGCCTTGAACGCGTCTCCGCTTGTCGCGACCAGCTCTTTGTTTGAGGTGACGACGCTCTTGCCCATCTCAAGCGCCCTTTGGGTATATTTGAGCGCGATCCCCGCTCCGCCGATCGTCTCGACGATCACCTGAACTTCCGGATCGGCCAGCACCAAATCAAAGTCCGCCGTCACCACGGTGCCTTCCGGCGCGGCGACCTCTTTGATGTCCACGATGTACTTAAGCCGAACGTCGCAGCCCGCGGCGCGCGCAATTTTCGCCCGGTTCTGGGTCAACATCTTGACCACGCCGGAGCCGACCACGCCGCAGCCGACCACCGCAACGCCCATCTGATTCATCTTCACACTTTACACCCTTTCGATTGGTATTTTATCAAGCATTTCCTTAAACGTCGCCCGTTCGAGCAGCTGCGTCCCCGCCCGAACAATGCTCGCGGTGGCGCAGGCCGCGCCGCGCCTGAGCGTCTCCTCAAGCGGCAAATCGGCCATCAGCCCGCAGATCATGCCCGCCACCATGGAGTCGCCCGCGCCGACGGTGGATTGAACCGGCACGTCAAGCGCCCGGGCAAAGTAGGTCTCGCGCCCGTCGGTGAGCAGCGCGCCCTTTTCGCCAAGCGACACCGCAACCCGCGCAATCCCCTTTCGGGCAAGCGCGCGGGCAGCCTCGGCAACTTCCGCAATGCCCTTAAGCGAATGCCCCACCTCAAGTTCCAATTCCAGCCGGTTGGGCTTGATCAGGTACGGCTTTGCGCAAATGCCCGCCTTGAGCGCCGCGCCTTCCGCGTCGAGCACGCACTTGCAAGAAAGCCCCTCCGCCTTTTCGATGATCGTTTGGTAGTAGTCCTTGGGGCAGCCGGGCGGAAGCGATCCGGTCAGCACCAGAAAGTCGCTCTTTTCCGCGTAGCGCAGAATCAGTTGGGTCATCTGCTCGAGCGCGGCCTTTTCAACCGGAACGCCCGCCTCGTTGATCTCGGTGATCGTGCCGGTCTGGCTGTCGCGCAGCTTGAGATTCGTGCGCACGAGGCCGTCCAGATAGACAAATTCGCCCGAAATGCCGTGGGATAAGAGCCGATTTTCGATAAATTGCCCGTTTTCCTTGCCCAGAAAGCCCACGCACGCGCAGGGAAGCCCCAAGATCGAGAGCGCCACGGACAGATTGATCGCCTTGCCGCCCGCGTCGCGCCTGACAGCGCCCACGCGGTTCATCGACCCATAGTGAAACCCGTCGATTTCAAGGCTCTTGTCGATCGACGGATTGAGGCTCACCGAGGTTATCATATCCTATCACAATCCCTTTCCTTCGTAATTGGCCTACAGCCGCATGGCTGGCTTCATGCGGCCGCGCCGCTTTCGCTCCCGGGAGCGCATCGATATGCTAAACACCAGCCCCATGCCCATCATGCTGGTGAGCAGGTTCGAGCCCCCGTAACTGATAAACGGAAGCGGTATGCCGGTGACCGGCAAAAGCCCGATGACCATGCCGATGTTCTCCACCATATGAAACAGCAGCATCGCCATGACCCCGATGATGACGTAGGTGCCAAACGCGTCCGCCGCCTGGGACGACAGCGCGACAAGCCGCAAGATGAGCAGCAGCATCCCCATCACCAACAGCCCCGCGCCGATAAAGCCGAACGACTCGCAGACGATCGCAAAGATAAAGTCGGTGTAATCGTCGGGAATGTAGTTGAGCGAGGCAAAGCTGCCTTCGGAGAAGAGGCCTTTGCCCATCAGCCCGCCCGAACCCACCGCGATGCGCGCGTTGCTCATCTGCATTCCCGCGCCGCTTGGGTCAAGCGTCGGGTCGAGGAACACCAATATGCGGTCGAGGCGGAAGCTCGTCTGCGCGGTGTTCATGAGGTACCACACGGGCACCAGCATCAACACGCCCAGCGCCAATATCCCGATGATCAATTTGTAGCTCGTGCCCGATGAAAACAGCATGACGCCGTAGATGACGATGTACACAAGCGCGGTGCCCACGTCCGGCTGCGAGATGATCAAAATCAGCGGAAGCCCCACATACGCAAGCGTGGGCAACAGCTCCGCGACCGTCGTGATCGGCCGTTGACGCCCCGAAAACAGCTTGGCCAGCGAGATGATGATCGCCAGTTTGCCAAACTCGGCTGGCTGCATGGTGCGCGTCGCCTCGCGCCCCCAGCGGAACCAGCCCGCCATGCCGCCGCGCCCCTTTTCCATGAACAGCACCACCACGAGCAGCACGATGTTGATCCAGTAGATCGTGTTGGCGTGGCGCTCAAACACATCGTAATCCAGAAAGACAATAGCGCCCATGGCGATCAGCCCCGCGCACAGCCAGAGCAACTGCAGCCCCGCATAGTAGGTCGGCTGCGTCTCAAGCAGTTCGAGAAAGGTCATCGTGGCGACGTCGCCTTCTTCAAGCGGCGTCGCGGTGGCGCTGAATATGCACACGACGCCAAATAGCGCGATGGCGATCAGCAGCGCAAAAAGCCCCCAGTCAAAGCTTCTGAGCAAGCGTGGGCTAAATTTATTGCGCTCGATGAACGCCATCGTCTTTTTAAATTGCTTTTGCATAGTTGCCCCTTTTCGTTTAATGAAGCCGGATCAAGCCGGAGGCCCCTGGCGCGCATCCGCAAAGGATGGGGCGTTGCGCCCTACGAAGACCTGAGCGCCCTGCGCAAGCGCGCAAAGAGCCCCGGACGCGTAACGGGAACCAGCGGCACGTCTTCGCCCATCAGCCTGCGCGCGACGCGCTCAAGCGCCTTGCCCGAGGGGGACGCGCCCAGCGCCGCCGGCTCGCCCTTGGCGCAGGAAAGGGGCACATCCTCGTCTTCCGGAACGATCCCCAAAAGCGGAATGCCCAGCCTTTCGGCATACAGGCGCGGGTCAAGTGGCGCGTCCTTTGCCATGTGCCGGGGCAATACGCGGTTGAGGATCAGCTTCGGGCGCGCGATGTCCATGCGCCTTATAAGCCCCACCATGCGCTGCGCGTCGCGCAGCGCGATCACGTCGGGCGTCTCGACCAGAATGGCGTCGTCCGCGCCGGTCACCGCGTTTCGAAAGCCGCGCCCCGCGCCCGCCGGACAGTCGATCAGGATCTCGTCGAACCGGTCGCGCAGCATGTCCAGCACCTTTTCGCAGTCCCGTGTCGAGAGCGCGTCGCTCCCGCGCTGCTGCGCCGCCGCCAGCAGAAACAGGTTCTCCATCGTCCCATGTTGCAGGAGCGCCTGCTTGATGCGGCACATGCCGTCCGCCACGTCGGCCAGGTCGTATACCACCTTGTCCTCAAGCCCCAGCATCACGTCAAGGCTGCGAAGCCCCATGTCCATGTCGATCAGCAGCGTGCGCCTGCCCGCCTTGGCAAAGCTCGCGCCTAGGCTTGCCGTGACGGTGGATTTTCCGACGCCGCCCTTTCCCGAGGTGACCACCATAATCCTGCCCATCTTACTGCGCCACGGAATTGCTGATCGGCGCGGTCAACAACTCGGTCTTTTGTTTGCTGTCCAAGTAGTAGTTGATCGTCGCGATCGCGGTGTCGCTTGCGCTCGAACCCGCGTAGCCGTTTTGGATGTAGACGACCACGACGATTTCCGGCGACGAGTCGTAGGGCGCATAGGTGACCAGCCACGAGTTGTTCTCGATATCGACGTCGCTGCGCTGCGCGGTGCCGGTCTTGCCCGCGATCTTGTAGGGGGATTTGGCGAATTTGGCGGCGATCGGGCCGTCGTGCTCGGTCGAGGTAACTTCCTTCATGCCCTCCTGAATCGCCGCAAAGTACGCCTCGCCGCCCGAGATGTAGTTGATCGCGACCGGTTCCTTGTCGAGCACCACCGCGCCGGTGGGCGAGATGATCTTGTCGATGATCTTCGCGTCGTAGACCACGCCGCCGTTGCAGATGGCCGACACGTAGCGCGCGACCGCGATGGGCGTCACCTGGGTGATCGACTGGCCGATGGCCGCCATGATGGTCTCGCTCGCGGTCCAGCGCAGGTCGTTGATGTAGGAGATAAAGGTGTTGACCAGAAAGTGGCTCGAGATGTACTCAGAGGGAATGTTCATGTCCTCAAGCAGGATCTTTCGCACCTTGGAGACCCAGGTGTCCTTGACGCCCTCGCTGTTGACGACGTCCAAAATCTTCTTGGACACCTCGTTGAGTCGATCCTCGTCGTACTCGATGCCGCGATCCTTGCCCACTTCGCGCAGCGTTTTTTTGATCATGACGGCGGCGAAGTAGGGCTTGGAGGTATATTGGTTGTCGACCGCCCGGTCGGAGTCGTAGAGCATGTATTGATTGCCGATAAAGCTCGTGGACTCGTTGGGAAGCTCGATCCCGGTGCGCGACGTGAGCCCCAACAGCGCCGCCCATTTGACCAAGTTGTCAATGCCAAGCCGGAGGCCAATCGTGTAAAAGAAGTAGTTGCACGAGTTACGAATGGCGTCCACGATCGTCTGGTTGGCGTGCTGGTAGCGGTTGTAGCTGCCGATCCAGCAGCTGGGCTGGTTGGACAAGTCGCCGGTGCCGGTGAATTTGCCCGCGTCGGTGATCTGCTCGTCGAGCGTCACCGCGCCCTCCATCAGCGAGGCCAGCGCCGTGACCATCTTAAAGCAGGAGCCGGGCGTATCGCGCGCGGAGATGGCGCGGTTGTACATCGGCTTTGCTTCGTCGTTGTACAGCTCGTTCCAATAGGCCTTGGGCACCTTGCCGCCCTCAAATTGCGACAGGTCAAACGTCGGGTAGTTGACCAGCGCCAGAACCTCCCCGGTGTTGGGGTTCATCGCGACCAGCGCGCCGCTCTTGGCCAACTGCACCTGCTTGCCCGCCTCCTCGTAGGCGAGCATCTTCTCGCGGTTCGCCGTGCGCCAATTCGCCGTGTTCATGAGGTTGATCTGGTTTTTGTTGATGGCCTGAATGTTCTTGGCCAGCGCCGCCTCGGCCACCGCCTGCAACTGCGTGTCAATCGTCAGCACCACGTCGTTTCCATCGACCGGCGCCTGATAGCTGATCTCGCGGATGACCTTGCCACGGTTGTTGATCTCGACCACGCGCTCGCCCTGCCGGTACTTGATGTAGGGCGTCAATTGGTCCTCCATCGAGTACTCGATGCCGGTCTGCCCGACGGTCGCGTCGTTGGCGTAGCCCTTTTCCTTGTAGTTGGCCAGCGTGTCCTCGCCTGAAATTTTGGAGGTATACCCGATGACGTGCGCCGCCGTCGAGCCTTTGGGGTATACGCGCGTGGAGCTTTCCTGAATGGACATGCCGTCCAGCTCCATCGAGCGCACCTCAATTTCGCTCACCGTCTCAAGCCCGACGTCCTCGGCGATCGTGACGGGCATCGAGAGGTAGTTGTACATGCGCGACTGCTGCCACACGGCCAGCACCTTGACCTTTTCCTCATCGGGCAGGTCTTTGGGCACCGCGTAGTTTTCGACGAGCGTCTCAAAGAGCTTCTCCTCCGGGACGTCGGTCAAGTAAAAATTCTGTCGCCACTGATCTTGCCGCTTTTTGTCCACCTCGCCGGTCGCCCCGGTGTCAAAGCGCCAGACGCCCGATTCGTCCTTTTTGAGCCAAAATTCGCTCGTCGTGGTCTTTCCGTTGGACTCGATCAGCTCAATCGTCTTGATGATCGACTGGGTGAGCGCCGCGCGATCCTTGTCGCCCGACAGCGACGGGTCGCGGTAGAACTGGACGTTGTAGGACAACTTGTCATACGCCAGCGGGATCAAATTCGCGTCGTAAATGGTGCCCCGCATGCCGGTCAATTGAATGGTCTTGGTGGTCTTGGTGTCGGCCTTCGCCTTATAGTCGGTGCCCGCCACGATCTGCATGTCGTACATCTTCATGCCGGCCAGCGAAAACACCGCAATGATGAGGAGCGCCAGCACGACATAGCGTGCCCTCTTGGGTTTCATGTGAATTTTTCCTCCCTTCTACCGCCCTGCGTAGCGTTGCCAAGTTGGCCTGAGCAGTCGGTTGTAGAGCAAATACATAAGCTGCGCGATGAGCGTCTCCATGCCGATGCGCGCAAGCGCCTGCACAAGGTTGTCAAACGTCATCTGCTGCCCCGAAATAAACTGATAGATCGCCATCGAAATCTCGAAAATCGACAGGCAGACGATCGGCGTCAGCACGACCGTCAACAGGTACCGCTGAAATTTTCGCCCTGAAACGCCCGCCAGATAGCCAATCAGTAGATACAATATCGCCATGAGCCCCATCGGGTGCCCCACCAATATGTCCACCAGCAGTCCCCCGACCATGCCATAGAGCAGCCCGCGCGTGCGCCCAAGCAGCAGCCCCAACACGATCACCGTCGGAAGCAAAAACACCGGCACCGCCCAGTGGACGGCGATACTTGGCACAACCGACAGGTCAATCAGCAGCGTTACCAGGACAAGAATGATCGGAAAAAATCGTCTCATCGTTTCTTTCCCCTTTCTTGCTGCACTTGGCTACATCGTCCATGCGTCCTCGGGCGGCATTGCGTCCGGATCATAGGTGGCGGATGGCGCTGGCGTGGAAGGCGTGCTCCCCTTGTCCGTCTCGGTCTTGGGCGCCTCGTCGCCGGGCACTGGGCTTGGATAGTACCACGGCACATCCTCGCCATTTGCGCCCGCGTTCACATTGGCCGTGGGTTCGGGCGTGGGGGTCGGAACGGGCGTGGGTCTGGGCGTTGGCGTCGGCATGATCGGGAGCTTGTCGCCCGTGTCGCGCTCCACCACCGTGCGCAGCACCAGCACCTCTTCGACGTGCTGGAAGTCGACCGCGGGCAGCACCACGATGTACTGATCCGACAGGTCGCTCTGGCGCGAGACCGAGGCGACCGTTCCCACGGTCAGGCCCTTGGGGTAGAGCGTATCCACGCCGCTTGTCAGCACCACGTCGCCCGGCATAATGTCGTTGACCACGGGCAGGTAGTACATGTTGCATTCGGCGGTGGGGGAAGTGCTTGAAATCTGGCCGCGCATGACGCCGTTGTCGCGCGTGCGCTCAATCAGGCAGGCGACGGCCGAGCGCGAGTCGATGACCGACAGCACTTTGGCGTAGGTAAGCCCCACCTCGTACACGCGGCCGACCAGCCCGTCCCCGGTAATGACCGACATATTGACGTTCACGCCATCCTTGGTGCCTCGGTTGATTGAAAAGGTGTTGAACCACACGCCGGGATCGCGCGCAATGACCCGCGCATAGACCGGCTTCATCGCCTCATACCGATCCTTCGCGCCCAGCAGTTGGGTCAGCCGCTCGTTTTCCAGCGCGTCCTCGTCGCGGGCGACCAGCTGCAGCTTGAGGCTGTCCACCTCCTGCTTTTGCAGTTCATACGCCTCGGTGATGGCGGCATAGTCCTTCGCGCCGTCAATCAGGTCGCGCACATACTGCGTCGCGGAGGAAACGGCGTTTTGCACGGGCGCAAAGATCGACCCGACCATGTTCTCCCCATTGCCCACCTTGCCCTGATCGCGCACCAGCAGAAAAAAGCCCAGCGCCACGATCGCCAGCGTCACAAGCAGCGCAAAGGCGACGCGCCCCAGCGCCGCGTGTTTGCGCACGCGCTTGGGCTTTTGCGGCTTTGCGGGTTTTCCCTTGGATGGACGCACGGGCCTTGCCTTTTTCGCTTCGCCGCCCGTCGTGCCCGGCATTCTGGATTCGTCTTTTTTTGTATCGAGCGCCATGATCGTGAATTTCTCCTTTATCAAAACCGGCAAGGCGGGTGCGGCGATGCCGCGACGCCCCGGCGGTTGCTTGTAGGAACCAGCCCGCGCCAGTTGCCGCCTGCGGTCAAGGCAAGTAAGCGGCAGGGAATCGGTCAGGTCCTCATTGCTCCTGCGCCGCACCGGACTCAAGCGCGCCGTTAAGCAGCTTGTCGTCGCTCGCCATGCGCCCAAGGCCCAGGATCACGTCCTCGTGCGGGTGTTCGCCCACCGAGACCGGCACGCCGGTCTTCTCGGCCAAAAGCTGCGCAAGGCCGGTAAGCAGCGCGCCGCCGCCCGAAAGCGTTATGCCCGAATCCAGAATGTCCGCCGCCAGTTCCGGCGGAACGCGGCCCAGCGCGTCGCGAATCGCGTCAATCAGCACGCTGACCGGCTCTCTGAGCGCCAGCGCGATGTCGCGCGTGCTTACCGTAATGGTCTCGGGCTTGCCGGTCAGCGCGTTTTTGCCCTTGAGCAGCGCCTTTTCGCCGACCGGTTCCACCGGCTCAATGGTCGCAAGGCCGGTCTCCTGGGTGTTTTCGAGGATCGGCTGATCGTCTTCGTCCTCCGGCCAGTCCTCGTCGTAGTCCTCGGTCGGAAGCGTCGCGGAGCCGATGTCGCACTTTAGGTCTTCCGCCGTCGAAAGGCCGATGATCAACCGCTTTTTCCGGCGCACGTAGCGCACGATCGCCTCGTCCATCGACAGGCTGCCCGTGCGCATCGAGCGCGCCGCCACGATCCCGGTCATTGAGATGACGGCAATCTCGCTCGTGCCGCCGCCCAGCACCACGATCATCACCGCACGGGGCTGATCGACCGTAAGCCCCGCGCCAAGCGCCGCCGCGAGGGGCGTCTTGACCAGGATTGTGCGCTTGGCGCCCGATGCGCGAACCGCCAGCGCCAGCGCGTCTTTTTCGACCTTGGTCAGCCCCTGCGACATGCTGACCAGCAATTGCGCCTTCTCCATCGGCTTTCTGCGCCCGGTCGCCTTTTCGCTCAGCGCGATCATCGTGAGCGCCGCCAGATCCACGTCGGTCACCGCGCCGTCCATGACCGGAAAGGTCAACTGCGTCGCCTTGCCGGTGCGCCCCTGCGACTGGTACGCGTCTCCACCCACCGCCAGCACGCTTGTGGGATCATCCGCCATCACCAGCACGCTCGTCGGCTCCCGAAGCACAATCCCCTCGTTTTCAAGGTATATCGTCGTGTTGGACGAGCCAAGGTCAATGGCAATGCCGCCCCCCGATAAAAAGCCCATCAGCCGCCTTCCCCCTTTTCACGCGTCGCCTCAATCTGTTGGTGCAAGTCCGCGCCCAGCCTCGCGCGCCGTAGGTCTTTATTCTATCGCCGCGCCGCGTTCTTCGCGCGCGCCGTCCAGCATCTCTTTGACCATCTGCGTCGGAAGCCCCATCACGTTGTCAAACGGCCCCTCGATATGGTCCACGAATTTTCCCGCGCCGCCCTGTATGGCGTAGGCGCCCGCCTTGTCCATCGGCTCCTTTGTGAGGACATACGCGCTTATTTCATCCGGCGAAAGCGCGCGGAACGCGACCTTCGTCTCGCACACGCGCACGTCCCGCGCGCCGCTCGCGGCGTCAATCAGGCATACGCCCGTGTAGACCGCGTGCGTGCGGCCGGACAATTGCGCAAGCATCTGCGCCGCCTGCGCGCAATCGACCGGCTTCCCAAGCGCGTGCCCGTCCAAGGCGACCAGCGTATCCGCGCCCAGCACAAGCCCTTCGCGAAGCGTATCGGCCACCGCCTGCGCCTTGCGCTGCGCCAGAACCGCGACCGCCTCGCGCGCGGGAAGGGCGGTTGTCTCGTCGGTCGGCCGCGTGAGCACGGTAAACGCCACGCCCATCTCGCGCAAAAGCGCCTTTCGACGCGGCGACCCGGACGCCAGAATGATTGCCTCCCGCATCGTACATGCCCCCTTCGCCAATGGCTACAGCTTGATCGCCCAGCATAGATAAGTGACATTATAGCATAGACGGGCCAATCTGAAAACCTTGAAGCCGTCACAAGGGGAAATTTGTCATTCTGATAACAGAGTCGCACCGCGCCCGCCACAAATTTTGAGCTTGTTTCCCTTGACATAGCCACCGATATGACGATATAATGGTGTTACAGGTATATTATGCCTATACGGAAAGGGTGTGTCTGTTAAAATGGGAAAATTTGTCATGCGCAAGACGGATACCGGCATTGTCTTTCACCTGAAGGCAGGTAACGGCGAAATCATCGCGACGAGCGAGGTCTACAAAAGCAAAGCATCCTGCCTGAACGGCATCGAGAGCATCAAGGAAAACGCACCCAAGGCGAAGCTGGAGGATCAGACGCTCGAGCACTTTGAGAAAGTGACCAACCCGAAGTTCGTCATCTACACCGCCAAGGACGAGTCCTTCCGCTTCCACCTGACGGCCGTCAACGGCGAGATCATCGCGGTTTCGCAGGGCTATACCGCCAAGCAGAGCTGCACCGACGGCATTCACAGCGTGCGCGAGAACGCGCCCGCCGCGATCGTTCAGGACGACACCGAGAAGGAATAATTCGGCTTCCCCGCGCCCCATGGATCCAATTAAAAAGCAGTCGTCCCGCGCGTGGACGGCTGCTTTTTCGCACGACGCTGCGGTGCCGTGCTGACGCTCACGCGGGTTATTGAACGCGGAGGCGGGCTTCTCGCCAGCCCGGCACTGCGGTGCCGTGCTGTCGCTCACGCGGGTTATTGAACGCGGAGGTGGGGCTTCTCGCCCCCCTCCACACCACCCCCTCGAGCTGTACGCCCTTGCTGTGGTGTCCTCGCACCTCGTCCCAACCCTTGCGTGAGCAAAGATGTCGTCAAGGCTTCAAGCCTTGTGCGAGCCGGCGGCAGCGCCGGTCGCTTGTCGCAACAAGCGAAATCCTTCGA